>NZ_DJTP01000001.1:0-49339 GCF_002440405.1 Empedobacter sp. UBA6305
AAATTCAGGGGGATATCCACAGTACAAATTATTGTCAATCAAATTAGAAGTTTCTAATTATTTCATCTTTTTATAAACAGTGATTAAATATGAAAACTACCTCAACTAAGTAAAGAGAACATTATATATTGATATTTAATTTTCTTGAAATTCCTTTCAAAATATTTAATGACAACTTCATCTTTTCATTTTTAAAATAGTATTTTGCATAGATGAATATTTTCTCGTATCATATCGCAAAGCTTAGCTATTTTCAAGCTTTTAAATTGATGTTTTTTCCTTTGAAAACAAATAAAATAAATGGTTTGAAACATTCCGAAACGATGTCCACAATGAAATTAGGTTCGCCCATTTTTTCGAAAACAAGGATTTTCAATCAAACTATTATTGTATTTGCACAATGGGAAGATGAAAAATCACTCGAAAATTTTCTAAAATCCAATTCATACGGAAAACTTTTGACGAAAGGCTGGCATGTTCGATTAGATTTTTTGAGACAATGGGGAAATATTTCTGGTTTTCAAATTCCGACAAAAAATATCGAGGTAAATATGACAAATGAGCCTGTTGTTGCGGTAACAATTGCGCGAATGAAATACACAGAAATTCCTCGTTTTCTGCGCTGGGGAAGACTAGTCGAGAAATTAGTTCGTGATCACAAAGGCACAACACTTTCTTTGGCTTCTATTCGATATCCCAATATTATTTCGACATTTTCGATCTGGAAATCTCAATTAGAAATGACAAATATGGTAAATGGACATAGCAAAATATCTGATCCAAAAAGACACGCTAACGCAATGAAAGAGCGTAATCGAAAGGATTTTCATTTTGAATTTACAACTCTCCGGTTTAAACCAATTTCTGAACATGGACAATGGAATAATTGCGAATCTTTTCTTCCAAAAAAAGAAAATATTTAGATGAATTTAGCTTTTACAATGCAAAAATTTCAGGATTGGTTTACGCAACAATGGGTGATTCTTTGGGGAAGAAAAATTAATCCTACAGATTATCCGTGGTTGATTGCTCCTTTCGGAGAATTGAACGGAATTGGCGAAGAGTTTATTTATCAATTAGCAAAAAATGAAAATTTAATTGTCACTCGAAATTCAACTTCAAAAGGATTATTAAGATCTATTCATGAATTGAATTTCACTGATAATCAACTTGAAATTCTACCAAAAAAAGTGATCGATTTTTATGAATCTACAGCAAATTATGATTTAGAATTCAATGTAAAATGGAATCCTTATTTTTCATTTTTTGGTTATTTGGTCAACCGATTATTTAGTCAGCGAATTAATCAATTAAATATTCCGACAAAAAATATCGCGCAATCTGAAGATTTAGTAAGTAAAATTATCACACTAAATCATCCGCAAAACAACGAAATTATTTATACCATTTGGTTGAGAAAATTCAAAACTTCGGGTAAAGTTATTTATTCGGGAATTTACGGGACGTGTACACTTCCTTCTGGCAAAACCTGTATCAAAGCTGTTTTTCCTTTACCAAAAGGCAATGCAACAGTTATTATGAGTCCTAGAGTCAGTCATGAGAATGAATTGATTTTAGATTCGAGCGGAAAACAATTTGGAGATGCTGGTTTCTACTTTTTATTGAATGATGCTAAACACAATTATTGGGCTCAATTTATATCTTCATTTACCGATCAATTAATTGTAAAAGAAAAAGATAATCATTTACAAGCAATTCAAACCCTAAAACTTTGGGGATGTAAAGTTTCACTATTTACATATCGCATTCAGAAGAAAACCAAATAAAACGATTTCTTCACATGACTTTACAAATACTTTTAATTAGCTTTATAAAATGAATCATTCAGAACTATTTTACAAAGTTGATATCGTTGTGATTGGAAGTCGTTCAATTATTAGACGAAATCTCAAAAGCTACCGATGCAACATAGGTAAAAAGAAGATCACTCGATTTTAGAGATAACAAATTCACCGAAGAATTAGGGCAAGAAGCCGTAGCAATTGTAGATAAACGTGTGAGAGAAGGCTTGCCCATTCAATGGGTGCAAATAGAGCTGGTGCAGCAATTGCAAGAGAAATAATTGCTTATTTAGGTGTGTAACTTTAACATTTATTTAATCAATGCATTTAGTATTAAATATTTACACGTAAAAACCTTACTAACAAATGGATAATTTATTTGATTAAAGTCTATTAAAAATTAAATTTTTTCATTATAAATAATCAATAATTTTATGAGTTCTATGATTTTAATTAGTGGAATTCACAATCCTAGCGATTATATTTGTAAAAATTTAAAATTAGTAATGACAGCAGTAATCATTATCTTTGTTATACATTGGTATGCTTCTTTATTTTTCCAAACTTTTTTTCATCACCGATATGCATCACATGCAATGTTTACGATGTCAAGAGCTTGGGAAAAAATATTTCACGTTTTAGCGTGGATTTTTCAAGGTTCATCTTATCTAAGTCCCTATACATACGGGGTTATGCACAGACATCACCACGCGTATGCAGACACAGAAAAGGATCCACATTCGCCACAATATGATCCAAATTTCTTTGCGATGATGTGGAGAACTCGTATTGTTTACAACGAAATTGACCACGATAAAACACAAGTTTTAGAAAAATTCAAAAAAGGTGTTCCTTCTTGGCGTTCTTGGGATAGATTTGCTGGAAATAATGCTGTACGTTTAGCTTGGGTAATCATTTACATATTAATTTATGTTGCTGTTGACGCTCCACTTTGGACGTATTTTGTATTCATTCCGATGCAAGTTTTGATGAGCCCACTACATGGTGTAATCATCAACTGGTTTTCACACAAATTAGGTTACCGTAATTACGATGTTGGAGATACTTCGACAAACTTGATGCCGATTGACTGGTTAATGTGGGGAGAATGTTTACATAACAATCACCATAAATTTGGCGGACGTCCTAATTTCGCAGTTAAGAAATGGGAATTCGATCCAATGTATCCATGCATTTGGGCAATGAATAAAATGAATATCATTCAGTTCAAAAAAGGTAAATTAGACACCGATTATATGTAAAATAAAAGCGATTCAATAAATTGAATCGCTTTTTTTATTTCTTTTGATAAACGATACTTTCTATATATTTCTTGAAAAAGAATTTGTGTTCGACGATTTTAAAATTGGGTAGAAAACTTTGATACATTTTAGGCAATTGAGAAATATCCAAACCAATAATAATTCTAAAAAAGCTCAACATCACATTCGTCACACTTTTTTGCCAACCTTTCTGATTTTGTACAAAATCAACATAAAACCACAAACCTCCTACTTTCAAATACGAATTTAATTGACTAAATAATTCTTCTGCTTTGGATTGATTAAAATGATCAAACAAAAAAGTAGTCATCACCACATCATATTTTTTATCCGTTTCGAAATCAAAAATATCCGCAACAATAAAATTTATATTTAAATTCGACGTTTTTTCTATTTTCGCTAAATCAATCATTTTCGAAGAAAAATCAACATAATCTATATCCAATTTTAGATTTAACTTTTCTATTTCAGCGATAAATTTTCCCGCTCCTCCTCCAACCCACAAGATTTTATCATTCTTTTTCAAATATTTTAAAATCACAAAATGAGCTTGATGTTGACGATTTAAAAAAATCAACTGGCTCAACGAATGATAATATGGCGCAATAAAATTGTAATTCATTATTCGAATAAAATTACGCTTAAAATTCCACAAATTGCTTTCAACAAAATCATTCCATCAATCGCAATTAAATAATATAAAATGGCTTTTGGACGATTGAGTTTAAAGGCGAAAATAGCTAAAAAAACAATCGGAATTAACATAAACAATATGCGGTGAAGTGGTAATCCATAACATATTCCGAAGATTACAAAACTCAAAAATCCTAGAAATATTAAGGGTAAAATAATGCGGTTTAACGTAAAATGATAACCATATTTTACAACAAAGGTTTTTAAATTTCGGTTGCTATCATCTTCATAATCTTTCAAATCAAACAAAATCGCATTCACAACGCAATACATAAAGGTTTGAGAAAATAGAAAATAGAATTTTGCATCAATGACATAATGCGTTTCATTCTTCAACATCAAAAATAAAACAGGTAAAAAAACGGTTGTAATCGCCCAAGTCCAGCCAATTAAAAATGGTTTTAACAACATCGTTTTACGTAATGAAATTCCTAATTTTAAATCATAATAACCAAAGGATAAAACTGTCGTAAAAAATAAAACAGCCAACCATTTCCAAGTTAATATTTCGTAATTCGGTAAACAATTTATCGCTAAAATAATTCCAGAAACTAAAGCGATTACGGCTAAAATAGCGGTATAAATACAAACAGATTTACGATGAGTAATGTAAAACTGAGTTCTTGGATTACTTGATGATTTTAAAGATTTTGGAATTCTGTAGGCATACAAATAAAACAATACGGTAATGGTGCTAATAAAAGCGTAATACGCAATTGAATTAAACGGTAAACCAATTTTGATATTCGTCTCTATATTGAGCACGATAGAAAGTAGAATTAAAAAAAAATTGGAAAAAAAAATGTTTACGATAAATCGACTAATCACTTTTTTTTCCATTTTCTTAACCTCTTAAATTTTGAAAAATTCTAGAATGACATTTTTATACGTTTCACCAATCGGAATTTCTTCGTCTTTCAAATATAAGACTTTATTTTGAATTGATTTCACTTTTTTTATCGAAACGATATAAGATCGATGAACTCGGACAAAAAGTTGATCGGGCAGTTTTTCTAAGATAGATTTCATCGATATTCGAGCAGTAATTCGTTTTCCGTTTGCGAGATGAATTTTTACATAATCGTCCAAACCTTCAATAAAATCGATATCATCGTACGCAATTTTATTCAGTTTATAATCAGCTCGAATTGTCAAAAACTCTTTGTCTTCATTCAGTTTTTTATCCACCAAAATCAGCACCGCTTTATTCACTGCTTCTTCAAATCTATCGTAATCTATCGGTTTCAACAAATAATCTATCGCCGCAACATTAAAACCATCAACCGCATATTCTGCAAAAGCCGTAGTAAAAATAACAGGAATTTTCTTTTCTAAATTTTTGTAAAATTCCATTCCATTCGTACGCGAAATCTGAATATCCAAAAACATCAAATCGATTGGAAATTGATTGATATATTTCTGTGCATCTTTCAAATTTGAGAATGTTTTCACTAACTCGACATGTTCATTTCTCGAACAATAATTTTCGATTACCATTAATGCTAAAGGCTCGTCATCTATCGCAATTACTTTAATCATTCAAGAAAATTTTTAGTTCAACAATAAATTTAGATAAATCATTATGAATAGTTAATTTATAATGATTTGTATAAAAATAATCTAACCTCTTTTTCGTATTCTTCAAACCAATTTCACTTTTTTCAGTTTCAGGAGTTACCTCTTTCGAAATGGTATTTTCTACGTTCAAAAATAGTGTTTGTTGCTCAACTTTTATCGAAATAATGACAGGTTCCGAAGCTTCATCAATCACACCATATTTAAATGCATTTTCGATAAAATTAATTAAAATTAATGGCGAAATTCTTAAATCTGCAGAATTTCCTTCGACCTCAAAAATAACAGATTCTTTGTTCGTTAATCTCAATTTTTGCAACTCAATATAATTCTTTATATAATCTAAATCTTGTTGCAAAGGCACAAAATCTTTGGAAGAATCTGAAACTACAAATCGCATCATTTTGGATAATTTCATCACCGCATCCGAAGCAGAATCTGACTTTTGAAGCGTTAAAGCATAAATATTATTCAACGTATTGAACAAAAAATGTGGATTGATTTGTGCTCTTAAATAAGCAATTTCAGACAATTGTTTTTCATTTTTCATTTCCTGAAAACGTTTATTTTGTCGAATAAAAAGCGAAACAATCGCCATCATCGAAAACATAATAATTTTCGGGCTCCACATCATAAAATTACGAGGCGGTTTTCGAGACTCAAAACGATTAAAAGGCGGAATTTTTGGTGGAACTTTGTTAAAATGAAACGCAAATTCTGGAACTTTATACACCACAAAAAAGAAAATGATGAGAATAACGATGTAGAAAAAATAACGTTTCTGAAAATATAATTTTGGAATTAACACGAAATAATTCACCAAAAAGAACACTAACAATAAGATATTTTCAAAAAGCATTCGCTTGAAAAAACCTGTTTTGAAAATAGATTGATCGCTCGAAAAATTTGGCGCAGCAATAAATGGAATCAACAGAAAAATAATTGAAACTATACTGAAAATAACGATTTCTCTCTTTGTAATTTTTACTTTATTCATCTTGTAATTCAATTGAAACAATAGAAAAATGTTGTCTATTTGGAATCATCAACGTTTTTATATTTTCATTTAACTCTTCATCCAAAGAAATTAAATAATGATTGTTAACCTCTCCAAAATAAAAATATTATTTGGTATAAAACGTAAGCGCAACCTTGTGATTTGCGTGATTTTGATTAGAAGAATTTATAACATCCAACTCGAAATCTACAAAATTAAGGTAGATTTTGTTCAAATTATCTGTGATTTGATACAAATTTCCTTCCAATTGTTCGATATACGGAATAGTCGCCATTCCTACCAAATAATGCAATTGCTCTGCTTTTTTATTTTGGCGCAACAATTCTCGAAAAGTTTCTACTTTATGCATTTCTTGTTGAAAAAGTTGCTCTTGCAAATAATACTCTTTGTACGTCGCATGAAAAACATATTTCTCCCAAATTGACGTTGTCGAAGCATCAATCACTAAACGATAAGCAAACTGAACTTTTTTAATTGTTTTCATCTTTTGGTTTTCTATCAAAAGGAGGCATTCCATCTGGAGGTGGAGGAATTCCTGGCCCTCCGCCCATCGGCTCTTTTGCTTTCTCTATATTTTCTGTAGAAATTACAATATCTGCCTCAATTGTATATCCTTTTTCTAAACTTCCGCTCACTTTTGCCAATTGATTTCCGTCTGTATCATCTGTAAAAACATTGTCATTCTCATTGTACGTATAGCCATTCAAACCTTTTGTATAACCATATTCTTTGGCTGAATTTACAATTTCTACAACAGAATTTTCACCTTCTGGAAAAGCGATTTGAGTCACTTTTAATGATTTTCCTTTTTGATCGTAAATATGAACATGGATATGCGTTGCGCGACTTTCGTACCAACCTGGGAAAATAGAATTAAATTCAACATTTCCATTTTCATCGGTTACTTGTCTACCTCTCAAAAATTTATACGATTTATAATCGGTTGGTTGCATTCGTATTCCGCCATATTGCGAATAATTTCCATCTTTATCACAATGCCAAATATCAACAATCGCGCCTATTAAAGGTTGACAGCTTTCATCAACATTGGTTACATTAATTTTGATTGTCGCCTCTACTCCTGTTCGATCGCCTTTTATATTTTTTGATAAAAAATCTTCTGGCTTTTTTGTAGGAAATGGACCTTCTGTTTCAGAGGCCCATACTTCACAATCATTTACAACAGTAGAATCTTTGCAACTCATCAACACTTTTGGAACAATTAAACTTGCTCCTAATAATCCTTAACTATTTTTTATAAAATCTTTTCTTTCCATTTTGTTAAGTATTTTTAACATTAGTAATCAATTACCATTAACAAAGAATTTTCGCTCAACGATTCAAATTCAACATTCTCATCAGATCTTATTTGTAATAAATCTCTTGATTCTATTAAACGATTGTGAACTTCAAAAATACCTGTCAAAGAAATGATTAACCAACTTCTTTCGTTTCTTTTGAATGGTAATTCAGATTCTTTTCTCAAGTCAAATTTTCCTAAAAAAACATTAAACAAATCATGTCGGATTATTTTCTCTAAACGATTCTCTCTATCCAAATCAATTGGAACAATCATTTTAGCAATTTGCTGTTTTTCTTTTACGATGAATAACGCATAGAAATAAGAAAAATCGTGGCTCAAATCGCCTTCTATTTCTATTATAGTTCCTTTTTCTAAGTAATAAACAAATGATTGATTGACTTCAATTTTCCAATTAAAACCATTCATATTCAAGCGAATATTATTCAATAAAGGCATTAAAATAATATAACCACTTTCTTTAATTACTTTTTGATAAGTACCCATTCCGCTTAACGCAACATCATCAATAAAAGCAAAATCCAAAATCGGATTTGTATCATTTAAAGCATTTATCCTAATAAATTTATTTTCAAATAAATTTCGATTCTCAGCCTTGCACAACTTTATCATGTCCTCATATAATCTTCTAAACAAAAGTATATATCGATATTTTGTTATCTAAATTTAAGAGGTTAACCTAAGATTTTTGTAGGTTAATTGAAATATGAATGGTTTTTATTTATCTTTAACATTAGAATTATATTTGATCAAACACAACAAAAATGATAAACAAAAAAGTAAACAGCATCGAAGAAGCGCTACAAGGCGTAGAAAGCGGAATGACGCTTGCTGTTGGAGGCTTTGGACTTTCTGGAATTCCTGAAAACTTGATTCAAGGATTGGTAGACAAAAAAATCAATAACCTTACGTGTATTAGTAACAATGCAGGTGTAGACGATTTTGGTTTAGGATTATTATTACAAGGACGACAAATCAAAAAAATGATTTCTTCTTATGTTGGAGAAAATGCAGAATTTGAACGTCAAATGCTTTCAGGTGAATTAGAGGTTGAATTGATTCCGCAAGGAACTTTAGCTACTCGCTTAATGGCTGCTGGTTATGGAATGCCTGCAATTTTTACGCCTGCTGGAGTTGGAACTGAAGTCGCTGAAGGAAAAGAAATCAGAAAATTTACCTTTCACGGAATCGAAAAAGAATATTTGTTAGAATATGCTTTCGAGCCTGATTTTGCAATTGTAAAAGCGTGGAAAGGTGATACAGCGGGGAATTTAGTTTTCCGTGGTGCAACAGCAAATTTCAATCATCCAGCTGCTATGTGTGGAAAAATTACGATTGCCGAAGTGGAAGAATTGGTAGAAATTGGAGAATTAGATCCAAATCAAATTCATACGCCTGGCGTTTATGTCAATCGAATTATTCAAGGTGCGAAATACGAGAAACGTATCGAAAATAGAACTGTTCAACCTAAATCATAAAAGAAAATGTTAGATAAAAATGGTATTGCAAAACGTATTGCAAAAGAAGTACAAGACGGATTTTATGTGAATTTAGGTATCGGAATTCCAACGTTGGTTGCTAATTATATTCCCGAAAATGTAAATGTTGTTTTACAATCAGAAAATGGATTATTAGGAATGGGACCTTTCCCTATCGATGGTGAAGAAGATCCTGATTTTATCAATGCGGGTAAACAAACGATTACAACTTTACCAGGTTCAGCTTTCTTTGATTCGACGATGAGTTTCGGAATGATTCGCGCACGAAAAATCAATTTAACAATTCTTGGCGCAATGGAAGTTTCGGAGAATGGAGACATTGCCAACTGGAAAATTCCTGGAAAAATGGTAAAAGGAATGGGCGGTGCAATGGATTTAGTAGCTTCGGCTGATAATATTATTGTAGCCATGCAACATGTGAACAAAGCAGGAGAATCTAAACTTCTAAAAGAATGTACACTTCCTTTAACAGGAATAAAATGTGTCAAAAAAATTGTTACTGAATTAGCTGTTTTAGAAGTTTTACCAGAAGGTGGTTTCAAATTATTAGAGCGAGCACCAGGAATTTCTGTGGAAGACATCAAAAATGCAACTGAAGGAAAATTAATTATTGAAGGAGAAATTCCCGAAATGATTTTATAAAAAATAAAGATTCGAAAGGAAAGTTAAAAAGCTTTCCTTTTTTTATGCTCGATTTGTTTAACTTTATTCAAATTAATACTTAAAAATCGATGCAAACAAAATTAGTAATCGCTCTACTTTCACTCAATTCTCTTGCTTTTGCGCAGCAACAGAATTTAGTAAAATATGTCAATCCCATGATTGGAACAGAAAAAATGGGACATACTTTCCCTGGCGCAACTGTTCCTTTTGGCGCTGTTCAATTAAGCCCAGAAACAGATTCTATTCCTTATGCTATCAACCACAAATACAATCCAAAAGTTTATGATTATTGTGCGGGTTATCGTTTTGAAGATAAAACAATAACTGGATTTAGTCATACACATTTTAATGGAACAGGACATTCTGATTTGGGTGATTTCTTAATTATGCCAACCGTTGGAAAATTAAAATTAAATCCCGGAACTGCTCAAAATCCTGATAGCGGTTATCGTTCTCGATTTTCGCATCAAAACGAAACTGCCGAAACTGGATATTACAAAGTCAAATTGGATGATTATAATATTTGGGCAGAAATGACCGCTTCTACTCGAGTTGGTTTTCATCAATATACATTTCCAAAATCGATTGATTCGCATATTATTTTGGATTTGAATGCTGGAATTTATAATTATGATGACAAAAATACATGGACGTATGTTCGCGTGGTGAATGACACATTGATTACGGGTTATAGACAAACACGAGGTTGGGCAAGAAATAGAACGGTTTATTTTGCGATGACTTTTTCAAAACCATTTAAAAATTATGGACAGAAAAATGAAGACGGACAAGTTGATTACAAAGGTTTTTGGCGTAAATGGAACGAAACTCAGAATTTTCCATTAATCGAAGGAAAAAAGATCAAAATGTATTTCGATTTTGATACAGAAAAAGATGAAAAAGTAAAAATCAAATTTGCGATTTCTCCAGTCAGTCAAACCAATGCGTTAGAAAATCTGACAACAGAAATTCCACATTGGAATTTTGAACAAGTGCGTAACGAAGCAAAAGAAAATTGGAACAAGGAATTGAATCGAATTCAGATTAAAGCTTCAGAAAATGATAAAATAAATTTCTATACAGCGATGTATCATACCTTCATCAATCCGACAACTTATATGGATGTGAATGGGCAGTACAAAGGTTTGGATCAAGAAATTCATCAAGCCAAAGATTTTACAAATTACACCACTTTTTCACTTTGGGATACCTATCGTGCACTGCATCCGTTGTTCAATATCATTCAACCAAAACGCAACAATGACATGGTAAAATCGATGATGAAACATTATGAGCAAAATCCAATAAAAATGTTGCCAATTTGGTCGCATTATGCCAACGAAAACTGGTGTATGAGCGGCTATCATTCTGTTACAGTTGTTGCAGATGCGATTGTAAAAGGTGTTTATAACGAAGATGCAAATGCTGCTTTGGACGCGTGTATTGTTACGGCAAATAAACGTGATTATGAAGGAATTGGCGATTATATCGACAAAGGTTATATTCCAGCTGAGAAAAATGGTACATCAATTTCGAATACGTTAGAATATGCTTTCGATGATTGGTCGATTGCGCAAGCTGCAAAAAAATTGAATCGAATGGATGTATATGAAACATTTATGAAGCGTTCTGAGAATTGGAAAAATAATTATGATGTTTCGATTGGATTTATGCGTCCTCGATTAGCGGATGGAAGTTTCAAGAAAGAATTTGATCCATTGAATACACATGGACAAGGTTTTATTGAAGGAAATTCGTGGAATTTTAGCTTTTTTGTTCCTCAAAATCCAAATGGATTAATTGAAGCAATGGGTGGAAAAAAGAAGTTTGGAGCAAAATTGGACAAATTATTTACGATGCATTTGCCTGACGAATATTTTGCGGAAACAGAAGACATTACGCGTGAAGGAATAATTGGAGGTTATGTTCATGGAAATGAGCCGGCACACCACGTTGCGTATTTGTATAATTGGGCGGGACAAGCGTGGAAAACACAAGAAAAAATCAGAATGATTTTGGATATGCAATACAAGCCAACGCCTGATGGTTTGGGTGGAAATGATGATACTGGACAAATGAGTGCATGGTATATTTTTAGTGCTTTAGGTTTTTATCCTGTTCAGCAAGGATCGACAGATTACGCAATTGGGAGTCCTTTGGTAGATCATGCTATATTGAATTTAGAGAATGGAAAACAATTTGAAATTGAAGTGAAAAATCAATCGAAGAAGAATGTTTACATCCATAAAATAGAGTTGAACGGAAAGAGTTTTTCATCTTTTAATTTGAATCATTTTGATATTGTTAATGGCGGAAAAATCATTTTTTATATGAGTGACAAACCTAAAAAATAAACGTTAAATATTTTATAATTAAATAAATAAGTTTGACTACTTGAGGAATAATGATTAATTTAAATCAAATTTAAAACCAAGAAAAATGGCTAAAAAGGCAAAAAAAGAAGAAAATCATTTACAAGTTTTAGTGGATAAATTAAAAGATCCAAAACATAAACAATTAGTTCAAACGAATCGTTTAAAGAAAAAACGTCGCAATAACGCAAAAAATTAAGCATAAAAAAACCTCCAAAATTTGGAGGTTTTTGTTTTTTAATATTTTATAAAATCCCCATCAACTCTACTTCAAAGATCATGGTAGAATATGGTCCTAATTCTTTTGAAATTTCGCGATCTTTATAACCAATTTCTGGTTTTACAACAAATCTAAATTTACTTCCAACTGGCATTAATTGTACTCCTTCCGCCCATCCTTTTATTACATTTTCCAAAGGAAAAGCGGCTGGCTTCTTACGTTGAACCGAACTATCAAAAACTTCACCTTTGATATTTGTTCCATGATAATGACACAAAACTGTATCGGATAAAGTTGGCTTCACTCCTTCGCCCAATGTGATTATTTCGTACAATAATCCGCTTTCAGTTTCGGTTACACCTTCTTTCAATTTATATTCTTCTCGAAAAGCTAAACCTTCAGTTTTATTCTTTTCAATCAATTCTTGTTTGCGTTTTAGTAATAATTCAGCTACTCCCATACCACAAATTTAAAAGGAATATTTTTAATTATAGCATATTAATCATTTCTACAAATTAGTTTACTTTTAATGAAATTATACAACTAAATGAAAAAGATAATATTTTCGTTACTTTTTACTATTATTTCAATTGTAATTTTCGGGCAGAATATCGTAAAAGAAATACCATTTCGATTAACAAAATACAACAATATTTTAGTACCAGTTATTATCAATCAAAAAGATACGGTGCAATTGATGTTACATACAGGCTCTGATTATATTACAATTATTGAAGATTCGTATAAAAAAATGAAATCTATTTCGATTTCTGATACCTTAAACAATGTGACATCTTGGGCTGGATATTCGGATATGAAAATGAGTCAAAGCAATGTGATTAAATTTGGTAATGAAGAGTTCAGCAAAATTCCAATTTTTATTGACAAACAATCTGGACATGAGAGTGATGGAAAAATTGGTTTGAAATTTTTTGAAGGAAAATATTTAGAAATCAATTTTGATGAGAATAAATTATATGTTTATGATAAAGCTCCTACCAAACTAAAAAAGTATACAAAATTAAATTCGAGATATTCTCAAGAAACACTGTATATAAAAGCTTTTCCATTTATTGACAAAAAACCGATTGAAACAGAGTTTATGATTCACACAGGTTTTTCTGGAGCATTGATGATTTCGGATGATTTTGCCAAAGAAAATAAATTATTAGAAAAATTTGAAATTATTGGAGAATCAAAACTAAATGATGCTGCTGGTAATGTAATACTTTCCAAAAAATCAATTTTACCTAATTTCGAATTGGCAAATCAAACATTCAAAAATGTACCAATGTCATTTTTTGATAGTACAATAAAAATTCAACACAAAAATATTATGGGTGGCGATTTGATTAAACGTTTCAATCTAATTCTCAATCCAGAAAAAGATATTTTATATGTAAAGAAAAGTAAATATTATAAAGACGAGTATTTTAAATTATAAAAAAAATCCACTTCATTTTGAAGTGGATTTTTTTATAAACTATATTGTATTCTTATTTTGCTTTGAATTTGTTAATCGCGTTAATCGTAAATTCTGATAAAACTAATTCACCCGAAATTTTTGCACGCTCGATTAATAACTCATCCCAATTTTCTGTTCCTTCCCAAGAAACACGTTTCAAATGTTTCATTGCTTCTGGATTTGAATTAGCTAATTTTTTAGCTAAAATATCGATGCCTTCATCCATTTCAACTGAATTTGCATAAACTTCTGCATACAAACCTTTTTCTTTAGCCCATTCAGCCGACTGAAATTCAGTTGCATTAATCGCCATTTGTGTAAAAGCAGAATTTCCAACTTTACGTTCTACAGCAGGTCCAACTACAAACGGTCCGATACCTACTGCTAATTCTGATAACTTTACAGATGCAAATTCTGTTGCAAAAGTATAATCTGCTGCCGAAGCAATTCCAAATCCACCTCCGACTGCTTTACCTTGAATACGTGCTAAAACAAATTTTGGTGCTTTGCGAATTGCGTTGATAACATGTGCAAATCCTGAGAAAAATTCTAGACCAGTTTCACGATCTTTGATTGAAATTAATTCGTCAAAAGATGCACCAGCACAGAATGTTCTATCTCCAGCACTTTTTAAAACAATAACTTTTACTTCGTCATCGTTTCCTAATTTTTCAATTTCTGTTGCTAAATTTCTTAATTGAGAACCTGGCATTGAATTACTTTGCGGGTGAAAGAATTCAATTGTACCAATTCCATTTTGTATATCTGATTTTACGTATGCTTCCATATCTAATTTGATAATTTTTTTAAATGTGGTAATGAGCAAATTTAACTAATAAATTATTCATTATATGTTTAATTGTTTGAATCAAAACAATTAATAATTTGAGATGCTTCGACATGCTCAGCATGACAAATATTTCACGTAATTTTTCAATTTGAAAATGATTCTAAAATAGACTCAACTTAATAATCATCTTCTCATTAACAAATTACCACATTCTCACATTACATTAATCTTGATTTAATTTTTTAACCATTGTTAAAATTGTTGCAATACCAACTGTTTCTCCCGTTTCGTCGTAAATATCAACTAACCAACGAACAATTCCTTTTGCCACATCGTTTTCATCTTTTTTCTCTTGATCTATTTTTTCTTTACACGTAAAACGAACTCCAATTGTAGAACCTGGATATACAGGCTTCACAAAACGACATTCATCTAAACCATAGTTTAATAAAACTGGACCTTTTTTCGCTAAAACAAATAAACCTGCCGCTTTAGACAATAAATAGTATCCGTGAGCAACATTACGCTCAAAAATAGTTCCTTCTAAAGAAGTTGCGTCAACGTGTGCATAGAAATTATCGCCAGATAAAGCTGCAAATGCATTAATATCTGATTGTTGAATCGTATGTTTTGCTGTGATTAATGTATCACCAACTTTTACTTCTTCGAAATGCTTCGCGAATGGATGTTTATCTTCTTCGATATAATCTGCTCCATATTGGTATTGTTGCGTAACTGCCGTCAATTTATTTGGAGAACCCTGGATTGCTGTACGTTGCATATAGTGTAATACACCACGCTTACCTCCCATTTCTTCTCCTCCACCTGCACGACCTGGACCTCCGTGAACTAATAATGGAAGTGGTGATCCGTGACCTGTCGATTCTTTTATACATTCTGCATCCAAAATAACGATACGTCCATGTAAAGAACCTGCATTCAATACAAATTCTGTTGCGATATCATTATCCGCAGTAACAATCGAACAAACTAAAGATCCTTTCCCCATACGAACTAAGTCAATTGCTTCGGCAGTTCCGTTGTAAGGAATAATCGTAGAAACTGGTCCAAAAGCTTCGATATTGTGAACGTCCGTTTTATTGAATGGATCGTTGTTTAAAAATAAGATTGGAGAAATAAAAGAACCTTTGTTTTTATCAGCACCTTTTACTTCGAAATTATCTAAGTTTCCAAAAATAATTTCTTGTGTTTTAGCTAATTCTTCTACTTTCTCACGAACTTCTTTTACTTGCGCTGCTCCCGCTAAAGCTCCCATACGAACACCTTCCACATTTGGATCTCCAATTGTAGTCGTTGCTAAACGTTGTCCTAAAGCGATTTGAACATCCTCAACCAAATGAGCTGGCACCAATGCACGACGAACCGCTGTACATTTTTGTCCTGCTTTAGTTGTCATTTCACGTGTAACCTCTTTAATAAAAATATCAAATTCTAGTGAGCCAACTTGTACATCTTCTCCTAAAACACAAGCGTTTAAAGAATCTGCTTCTAAGTTGAATGGAACACCTTCTGAAGTAATTCTTGGATGTGCTTTTAACATTTGTCCTGTCCAAGCAGAACCTGTAAATGTTACAACATCTTCTGACTCTACATTATCTAAAATTCCGTTTGCTGAACCTGTGATTAATTGTAAAGCACCGTCAGGTAAAATTCCAGATTCAATGATTGCACGAACAACAGTTTCCGTTAAGAAAGAAGTAATTGTCGCAGGTTTTACAATAGCTGGAACTCCAGCCAATAAATTAACCGCAACTTTTTCTAACATTCCCCAAACTGGGAAATTGAATGCATTAATATGAATTGCAACACCTCGTTTTGGTGTTAAAATATGTGTACCTAAGAATGTTCCGTTTTTAGAGATTTTATGCGTTTCTCCTTCAACATAAAATGGTTGATCTCCGAATTGACGTCGTAAAGATGCATTGGCAAATAAGTTTCCAATTCCTCCTTCAATATCAACCCAAGAATCTGCACGAGTCGCACCTGTTGCCCAAGAAACCGTGTAAAATTCTTCTTTACGATCCATTAAGTATAAGGCTAATTTTTTCAACATTAAACCTCTTTCTTGGAACGTCATTTTACGTAAAACTGGTCCACCAACTGTACGTGCATAATCCATCATCGCACCGAAATCTAATCCAGCTGATGATGCAGTTCCTATTTCTTCGCCATTGATGGCGTTATATAACATTTGCCCTTCAGACGAACCTTTTGTCCATTGTCCTAAAGCATAATTTTCTAATTGTTTAGCCATTTTTATGTTGTTTGTGTATTTTTTTAGTTATAAGTCGTAAGTATTAAGTTATAAGTTTTTGTCATTCTGAGTTCATCTCAGAATCTCATTAAATTTAAGTGTGATACTGAAACAAGTTCAGTATGACATTTTACATAATACTTTTTACATTTTACTTACTTTCATTCCACGTTTTATAATTCGAAGCCATTGACTCGTAATAATAATCTGGAACTTCTGTTAATGGTTCACAAGGTTTTAAACTATCATGACAATCACTTGGTAATTGCATATATTGTTGAGTACCTTGATCTTTCCATTCGATCATTTGATCCGAAACTTGTTTTACGATTTTTGCAGGATTTCCAACCACAACACTTCTTGTCGGAATATGTGTATCAGCCTTTACAAAAGCTAAAGCACCAACAATACATTCGTCTTCTACCACAACATTATCCATAACAACTGCATTCATCCCAACCATACAATTACGACCAATTGTTGCGCCGTGAATAATTGCGCCGTGACCGATATGCGCTTTTTCTTTTAAATGAACTGTTGTTCCTGGAAACATATGAATCGTACAATTTTCTTGTACATTGCAATTATCTTCGATAATAATTTGTCCCCAATCACCACGTAACGCACAACCTGGACCAATGTAAACATCTTTCCCAATAATCACATTTCCTGTCACCACAGCTTGCGGATGAATAAATGCTGTTGGATGAACAACGGGTTTATATCCTTTGAATTCGTAAATCATTTTTCTAATATAGTTTTTCGTTTGACGAAATTCGAACTTAGTATTACTCGAAAAACTAACTTCGAATTTCGAATAACTATTTTATGCTCTTTCAATAATTACAGCGTAACCTTGTCCTAAACCGATACACATTGTAACCAATGCATAACGTTTTCCTGTAGCTTGTAATTCGTAAGCCGCAGAATTTAAGATACGCGCTCCTGACATTCCAAGTGGATGTCCTAAAGCGATAGCTCCACCATTTGGATTGATACGAGAATCGTTATCTACTAAACCTAATGCACGCGTACATGCTAAAGATTGCGCTGCAAAAGCTTCATTTAATTCAATTACATCAATATCATTCATTGTTAAACCAGCTTTTTCTAATGCAATTTTAGTTGCATTCACTGGTCCAATTCCCATAATGCGAGGCTCAACACCTGCAACACCAGAAGAAACAATACGTGCCATTGGTGTTAAACCAAAATCTTTAATCGCTTGTTCAGAAGCTAAAATATTCGCTGCCGCACCATCATTAAGCCCAGAAGCATTACCCGCAGTTACCGTTCCATCTGCTTTGAAAGCTGGGCGTAACTTTGATAAAATCTCCATTGTTGTATTATTCTTTGGGAATTCATCTATATCAAAAATAATAGCATCACCTTTACGTTGTGGAATAACAACAGGAACAATCTCTTTCGCTAAACGTCCATTCACTTGGGCAGCAGCCGTTTTTTGTTGAGACCAAACCGCAAATAAATCTTGATCTTCACGCGAAATATTATCACGCTCTGCTAAGTTTTCCGCTGTATTTCCCATTCCATCAACACCCCACATTTCTTTCATTTTTGGGTTGATAAAACGCCAACCAAAAGTTGAGTCATAAATTTGTGCATCACCACCAAATGGAGAAGCCGATTTAGAAATTACTAAAGGTGCACGTGTCATCGATTCTGCTCCACCAGAAATCATTAATTGTGCATCACCAACCTGAATTGCTCTCGATGCTGCAATTGCAGCTGATAAGCCAGAAGCACATAAACGATTCACTGTTTCACCTGGAACTGTGTAAGGTAATCCAGATAATAAAGCCGACATACGAGCTATATTACGGTTATCCTCTCCTGCTTGATTTGCATTCCCTAAAATTACATCGTAGAATGCAGCAGGATCAATTGATGGATTTCTTTTTAATAATTCGACGATTACCATTGCCCCCATATCATCCGGACGAACAGCAGATAATCCACCTTTTAATTTACCAATTGGAGTTCTAACTCCATCTATAATATATGTTTGGTTCATTGTTTCTTTAGTTTTGAGTAATGAGTTCTAAGTTTTGAGTTGAAAATACTCAATACTCATAACCCACAACTTATTACTTAATTCTCTTCAATTAAAGGTTTACCTGTTCTAAAACAAGTTCCTTTAAATAAAGCAATTAATTCATTATGTTGATTCGTAACTTTGATATCGTAAATACCTGTTTTTTTCGTTGTCGAAACTTCTTGAGATTCAATGGTAAATACATCTCCCTCGCGTCCAGCTTTCGTAAACGAAATGTGAACATCTAAGGCTACAGAAATATTATTGTACATATTGCACGAAAAAGCAAACGCAGAATCTGCCATCGCAAACGTTACGCCTCCGTGAACAGACCCTACTCCGTTCATCATTTCTGGACGAATTGCTGCTTGTAATTTTGCATATCCTTCTCTAACTTCGATTACTTCTAAACCTAACCATTCACTAAATTTATCGTGGTCAAGCATTCTATTTAATAACTTTTGTGGTTCCATTTTTTTTGATAATTTTTAGTAGAATGTTTTATTTTCTTTGACGAAATTTCTGATAATTGGACTTAAACGGTAACGATCTTCATGGTAATAATTATACAATTCATCTAAATCATTTTGTACATTTTCCAGTCCATATTCATCCGCCCATTTCAATAATCCTTTTGGATAATTTACACCTTTTGTCATCGCCGTATCTAAATCTTCACGGTTTGCAATGTTTAAAAATAAAGCATCAGCTGCTTCGTTGATTAACATCACCAAAACACGTTTGTATATTTTTTCTAATAAAGCTTGATCTTGAGATAGTACTTTTTTCTCCACTCCTTCTGCATAATTGTAAAATCCACGACCAGATTTACGTCCGTAATATCCAGCTTCGAATAAGCGTTTTTGAGAGAAAGATGGTTTAAATCTTGGATCATAAAAGAATGATTCGAAAACCGATTCGGTTACACGATAATTTACATCATGACCAATAAAATCCATTAATTCGAATGGTCCCATACGGAAACCTCCAACAGAAGTCATCGCAAAGTCTATTGTTTCTGCATCTGCAACTCCTTCTTCTAATAAACGAATTGATTCGCTATAAAATGGACGAGCTACACGATTTACAATAAATCCTGGCGTATCTTTCGTAATTACAGGTAATTTACCAACAGATTGAATCAATGCTTTTACTTCTTCTGCTAAATCTTCTCGCGTTTGTACGGCTGGAATAATCTCTACCAAAGCCATTAAAGGCGCAGGATTAAAAAAGTGAATTCCAATAACACGTTCTGGTTTTGAACACGCAGATGCAATTGATGCGATTGATAATGAAGAAGTGTTTGACGCTAAAATACATTCGTCAGAAACGAGTTCTTCCACTTGTTTGAAAACTGATTTTTTAATATCTAAATTTTCAATAATTGCTTCAATCATCAAATCAATCGATGCAAAAGCGGTTAAGCTATCTGCATATTCGATATTGTTTTGAATTTCTTGTGCTTTTTCAGCTGTATATTTTTTTTTCGCCACTAACTTCTCGAATGTCTTCGCTAAGTTTTGTTTTGAACGATCTAAAGCTTCTTTATTTGTGTCATATAAAACAACTGGATGACCAGATTGAGCAAAAACTTGCGCAATTCCAGACCCCATTGCTCCACCACCAATAATTCCTATTTTTTTCATTTCTTACTCGCCTTTAAAAACAGGATTTCTTTTCTCGATAAATGCGTCTACACCTTCTTGATAATCTGATGTATTCCCTGATTTAGCTTGAAATAATCCTTCTTGAATTAATTGTTCTTCGATTGAATTATTAAATGTTTGATTCAATAATTTCTTTGTATAAGCCAAACCTTTTGTTGGAAGATTGGCTAATTTATCAGCAATCTTTGCAACTTCAGCATCGAAAATATCGTCAGCAAAAAACTCATAAATCATTCCGATTTCTTTTGCTTGAGCCGCCGAAACTTTATCTGCAAGCATCATTAAAGCAGTTGCTTTTTGAAGTCCAATTAAACGAGGTAAGAAATAAGTTCCTCCACAATCTGGGATTAAACCAATTTTAGAAAAAGCTTGAATGAAATTTGTCGATTCTTTCGCAACAACAATGTCACAAGCCAAAGCTAAATTTGCTCCCGCACCGGCAGCAACACCGTTTACAGCAGCAACAACTGGTTTGTCCATATTTCTAATTTTAAGAACCAATGGATTGTAATTTTCTTGAACGATTTTATTGAAGTCGATTTCTTTTTCTTCTAAAACTTCTCCTAAATCTTGACCAGCGCAGAATGCTTTTCCCGTTCCAGTTAAAACCACTGCACGAACAGAAACATCTTGAGCTGCAACATCCAAGTGATGTTGAAGAGATTTAATCATTTCCTGATTAAAACTGTTAAAAACAGAAGGACGATTCAACGTAATCGTAGCAATTCCTCCCTCTTGTGTGTATAGGATTGATGTTGAATTTTCCATAATTTTTTAATGATGACATTTGAAATAATCAAATGGTTCGTGGCAACTATTGCATTGATACATAGCTTTACAGGCCGTAGAACCAAATTGACTGATAAGTCTGGTATCTGTAGAGCCACATTGTGGACATTCTACATTTTGTTCGTCTGAAAAGAGCTCATCGCTCGAAGGATTTTTGGTTGGCGGTGCAATTCCATAAGCCTTCATTTTTTGCTTTCCTTCTTCTGTCATCCAATCAGTTGACCACGAAGGGCTCAACTGATTAATGACATTGATATTTTTGAATCCTTTTTCGATTAATTTTAAACGAACAGAAATTGAAATTGCACTCATAGCAGGACATCCCGAATACGTAGGCGTAATTGTAACGTTGACACTTTCTTGGTCAATTAATTCAATTTTACGCACAACACCAAGATCAATTACACTAATCACAGGAATTTCTGGATCAGCGACTTCCTCCATGTATTGCCAAATTTCTTTTTCGGTTACCATTGCGAATCTGGATAAGTTCTTTGTAAATATTGTAAATCTGTTAAGATAAATCCTAAATGCTCTGTATGAACACCTTCTTTACCTCCTTTTTGTACAAAAGCATTTTCTACATCAGCTTTGATTGTCGCTTCGTCTAAAATTGCTTTTACATTTGTTAACCAAGTCGCTTGGAATTCTTCTGGACTTAAAATTAATCCTTCTTCAACTAAAGCTTTTTGGTAAGGCGCTAATAAAAACGCTTCTTTTACATAAGGTAAAATATTATTTACAGCTTCCTGAATTTTATCGTGAGATTCTTGTGTTCCATCCCCTAAACGAATCATCCATTCTGATGACCATTTTAAGTGATATTTTACCTCTTTCAATGATTTTTCAGCGATAGCTTGTAATTTAAGATCTTTTACTTTCAAGAATTGTTCTAACAATAACGCGTGGTAAGAATCATAAAAGAACTGACGTGCAACTGTATCACCGAAATGTCCGTTTGGTAATTCAACTAACAATAAGTTTTTGTATTCACGCTCTTCGCGTAACATTGCCAACGTATCTTCTGTTGCTCCATTTCCAATCATTTCAGCCGCATAGTCATAATAATTAGATGTTTGACCTAATAAATCCAACGCCATATTAGACATTGCGATGTCTTGTTCTAAAATTGGACCATGACCACACCATTCGCATAAACGTTGTGCCAAAATTAGATTTGTATCTGCTAAATGTAAGATAAAATCGATGTAATTTTGATTGTTTTGATAAACTGTACTTGTCATAAATTACATGTTTTTAATTTCTTCTGGTACATCATAAAAAGTTGGATGACGGTAAACTTTGTCTTCTGCAGGATCAAAAAATTGTTCTGCTTCATCAGGATTAGAAGCATGAATATTAGCAGATTCTACCACCCAAATACTTACACCTTCTAAACGACGCGTATATACATCACGTGCATTTTCTAGTGCCATTGTAGCATCAGCAGCATGTAAGCTCCCAACGTGTTTGTGGTCTAACCCTTGTTTACTTCTAATGAATACTTCCCATAAAGGCCAATCTCTATTTTCCATCTTTTTATGCGTTTTTGCGTTGTTCTTTTTCTAATTCTCTTTGTTTTCTTTTTTCGTGGTAAGCTGTTGCAGCATCACGAACCCAAGCTCCTTCGTTGTGAGCATTACGGCGAGCATCCAAACGTTGTTTGTTACATTTACCGTTTCCTTTCACAACATTCCAGAATTCTTCCCAATCAATTTCTCCGAATTCGTAGTGACCTGTTTCTTCATTGAATTTTAGATCTGGATCTGGAATAGTTAATCCTAAATATTCGGCTTGAGGAATAGAAATATCCACGAAACGTTGACGTAATTCGTCATTCGAGAAACGTTTGATTCTCCATTTCATTGATAATTCTGAGTTTGATGATTCTTCATCTTTTGGTCCAAACATCATTAATGTAGGCCACCACCAACGATTCATTGCATCTTGCAACATCGCTTTTTGTTCTGGTGTTCCTTTTGATAATACCACTAATGCTTCGTAACCTTGTCTTTGGTGGAAAGATTCTTCTTTACAAACACGCACCATTGCACGAGCATAAGGTCCGTAAGAAGTTCTACATAATGGAACTTGATTCAGAATAGCAGCTCCATCTACCAACCAACCAATCATTCCGATATCTGCCCAAGTAAGGGTTGGATAATTGAAGATTGATGAATATTTAGCTTTACCTGAATGTAAATCATTTAATGTTTGAATACGGGAAACACCTAATGTTTCAGCAGCACAATATAAGTATAATCCGTGACCAGCTTCGTCTTGAACTTTCGCTAATAAGATTTTCTTTCTATTTAATGAAGGCGCTCTTGTAATCCAGTTTGCTTCTGGTAACATCCCAACAATTTCTGAGTGAGCATGTTGAGAGATTTGTCTGATTAATGTTTTACGGTATGCGTCTGGCATCCAGTCTTTTGGTTCGATACGAACTTCATTTTCAATCTTATTATCGAAGATTTCTTGAAAATCAATTTCTTTTGCACTCATTTCTAAACGTTTTTAAAGTTGATTATTTGGCATCAAAATCTACCACGACTTCTGCAGAACGAGGGTGCGCTTGACACGCTAATACAAATCCTCTTTCTAATTCATCTGGCTCAAGTGAGTAGTTGATGTCCATTTCTACCTCACCCTTCTCTACTTTACACTTACAAGTTGCGCAAACACCACCTTTACAAGCATAAGGTAAATCAGCTCCGTTTTGTAAAGCCGCATCTAAGATTGTATCGCCATTGTAACCCAAATCAATCTGTAAAGCTGTTGCATCTAATTTGATGGTTACTTTACTCATTGTATCATCTGATTGTTTTACAGCTTTTTGACGCTCTACCTTTTTCGCTTCTGCAGATGCACTATAGAATAATTCGAAATGCAAATGTTTTGCATCAACTCCTGCTTCTACAAAAGCGTCACGACCGCTTAAAATCATTTCTTCTGGTCCACAAAGGAAAACTTCGCTTACTTCTTTTGGATCGATGATATTTTGCAAGAAATATTCAATTTTTGATTTATCAATACGACCACTCAAAATCTCAGCATCAGCCGTTTCACGACTCAAGATATTGTAAACGCTAATGCGTTCCATGTATCTATTTTTTAATGCTTCGATTTCTTCTTTAAAAATAATCGAACTTTTGTTTCTGTTTCCATATAACAGCACAAATTGACTGTTAGGTTCTGTTTGTAGAACTGTTTTGATAATCGAAAGTACTGGTGTAATTCCAGATCCCGCCACAATTCCTACATATAACTTTTTGTTGTCTTCGTGTACTTCTGTAAAGAAATTTCCTTGTGGAGTCATTACATCAAGAACATCGCCAACTTTGATTGTATCGTTAACAAATGTCGAGAAAATTCCATCCTCAATTTTCTTTACAGCAACTCTTAATTCATTATCCAAAGGACTTGAACAAATTGAGTAAGAACGTCTAATTTCTTCGTTATTGTGAAAATTCTTAAACGTTAAATATTGACCATGTTTGAATTTGAATTCTTGGTTTAATTCTTCTGGCACTTCAAATGTAACGGATACACAATCTGGTGTTTCCTTTTTTACATTTTTAACGCGTAATTGGTGAAAATTTATAGCCATATTATTTTTGAAATCCGTTAATTAATAGTGTCATTAAGTCATTTTCTAATTGCTCTGGTGAGATATCTCGTCCAGGTTTGTACCACAATTCTATCCAACGTAATGATGATAATAAAGTAAATAAAGCAACCGAAACATTCAAATCTTTAAATTCGCCTGCTGCAATTCCTGCTTTGATAAGATTAGCGATTCTTTTTTCGTATCCTTTTCGAATAGTTTTGTACAATTCTTTTTTCGTATCCGAAAGATTTTTCCAATCATTATTTGCAACAGAAACTTCGTTTGGCTCATCAATAATCATTCTGACGTGTAATTGAATTAAATCTCTCAATTTCTGAACATTTGATTCGTCCGTATCTTCGATCGAACTAATGTGAGAAACATATTGATTGGCAACTTTAAAACAAATCTCTTCTAAAATTTCGTCCTTCGAACGAATGTGATTGTATAAACTTGCCGCTTCCATTCCGACCTTTTCTGCCAGTTCGCGCATTGATGTTGCCGAATAACCTTTTTGTTTGAAGATTAATGCAGCTTCTTGAATAATGAGTTCTTTTTTACTTTGTTTAGGCATATATTTATAAATGTCTGTTATCGATAATTCGGTTTAATTTTCCTCCTTCACTTTTCGGAAGTTCATCAACTTGATACAATTTAACATTCATTCCTAATCCAATATTGTCTCTAATTTTTTTGTGAATATTAGAGATTAATTTGCAACATGCATAATTAGATTCGTCGTTCAAATTATCACAAGTGAAACCTTGGCTTGCAAAATAGTCAGGATTAATTTCAAATCCAACTTCTACAGCATCCATATTTTTAGGTTTTGTTAAAACTACTTGATAATTTGGTGATAATTCTGGGAATTCTGGAATAAAATCAGCGATTTGCGTGTGAAAGAAATTTACACCTCTAATAATCATCATATCATCTGCACGACCAATAATTGGTCCCATTTTGATATGCGTTCTTTTCTTAGAATGTTCGTACGTAAGGGTTGTGATATCTCCCGTCCAATAACGCACCAATGGTAAAGCTTCTTTTGTTAATGTTGTAATCACTAAAACACCAGGTTGTCCGTAAGGCACAGGTTCACCTGTTTTCTCGTCTACAATTTCTGGAAAGAAATGATCTTCCCAAATGTAAGATCCTGATCCTTGCTCTTCATAATCTTCATTAGATACACCAGGTCCGATAATTTCGCTCAATCCATAAATATTAGACGCTTTGATATTCAAACTTCCTTCTACTTCTTGACGTAACGCTTCTGACCATGGTTCTGATCCCAAAATCGCAAACTTAAGATTTAAGCTTTCTAACGATTCTCCTCTTTTTTTGATTTCCTCAGCTACTGTTAATGCATACGATGGTGTTGCACAAATCGCATCAGCCTGAAAATCTTTCAACAACATGATTTGTTTTTCAGTATTTCCACCAGAAATAGGAATAACTGTCATTCCTAATTTTTCTGCTCCATAATGTAATCCCAAACCTCCAGTAAACAAACCATAACCATAGGCATTTTGTAATGTCATTCCTGGTTCGCATCCAGAAGCTGCTAAAGAACGTGCTACTACTTCTGAAAATAATTCGATGTCGTTTTTGGTATAACCTACAACAGTTGGTTTTCCTGTTGTGCCGCTTGAACAATGTAAACGGATTACGTTGCTCTTTGGTTCTGCAAATAATCCGAACGGATAGTTCTCTCTTAAATGTGTTTTTTTGGTAAAAGGTAATTTGTGTAGATCTTCAACACCTTTGATGTCTTCTGGTTTTATTCCAGCTGCATCAAATGCTTCTTTGTAAAAAGGTACATTGTTATACACTTTTTGCAACATGTTTTGAAGTCTTTCGTTTTGAAGAACGCGCAATTTTTCAATTGGCATTTGTTCTATCTCGGGATTAAATATCATAATTTTTGCAGATTTTGATTTTTGATAATAACAAATTTAATCAAAAAAACTAAAAAAACTAACAAACGTTAGTTTTTTTAGTGTAAAAAATACAATTCATACTAATTATTGTCTTTTAATAAGATAAAACATCATTAATCAATGTTTTTAATTTTTCAGCATTAGGTAACATCTCTGCTTCTAAAGTCGAATTTAATGGAATTGCTGGCATATCTTGCGCTCCTAACACACGAATTGGTGCATCTAAGTACTCAAAACACTCTTCATTAATTAAGCCTGAAATGCTCTGTGCAAAAGAGTTTTGCTTCGCTTCTTCTGTCAAAACAATACAACGATTGTGTTTTTTTACACTATTAAAGATTGTTTCTTCATCTAACGGAACTAAAGTTCTTAAATCGATAATTTCGACTTGATTAGGAAAATCCTTCGCTGCTTGTTTTGCCCAATATACTCCCATTCCGTATGTAATAATCGTAACAGAATTATGATTTTGAGAAGATTCAGCCGTTAAAACTTCACGTGCTTTACCAAAAGGCAATACATAATCTTCGTCCGGCTCAACTGTCGCAGCATCTTCTGTTCCTTTTGTCTTACTCCAATACAACCCTTTGTGCTCTAGCATTACCACAGGATTCGGATCGTAATATGCTGCTTTCATCAAACCTTTCAAATCCGCTCCAGTAGATGGATACGCAATTTTAATTCCTTTAATATTCGTCAAAACACTTTCTACAGAACTTGAATGATAAGGGCCTCCACTTCCATACGCACCAATTGGCACACGTAAAATCATCGAAACAGGCCATTTACCATTTGATAAATAATTAGAACGCGCTACTTCTGTAAACAATTGATTCAATCCTGGCCAAATATAATCTGCAAATTGCACCTCAACAATTGGTTTTAAGCCAACTGCAGACATTCCAACTGTAGATCCGATTATAAACGCTTCTTGAATTGGTGTATTAAATACACGATTTTTACCATATTGTTTTGCTAAAGTTGCTGCTTCACGAAAAACTCCGCCCAAACGCAATCCTACATCTTGTCCATATAATAAAGCTTCTGGATGTTTTGCCATTAATTCACGAATCGCAAACAATGCAGAATCTACCATTACTGTTTTTTCTTTTCCTTCTGGTGAACGATTTCCTTTTTCTTCGTTAATCGGTGTTGACGCAAAAACATGCGTATATAAATCTTCAGAACGTGGATCTTCTGCTTTTAATGCTTCTTGATATTCTGCCTGAACTTGTTCTTTTATCTTATTTTCAATTTCGATTAAATCATTTTCATCGAAACCTTCATTTAATAAAGTATGTTTTAATTTATCGTAAGGATCACGAGATTGTGCTTCCTCTAAATCATCTCTGTACCATTCTTTACGAACGCCAGATGTATGATGATTCAATAAAGGAACTTTTGCATGAACCAAAATCGGACGACGTTCTGTACGAATAATTTCAATTGCACGTTGAATCGTTTCATAAGAAGCTAAGAAATCCGTTCCATCAACCACAAAAACTTCCAAACCATTGAAACCTTTTGCATAATGAGCGATATCTTGTGCACGAATTTCATCTGCCGAAGCCGAAATATCCCATTCATTATCTTGAACCAAATATAAAATTGGTAATTGTTTCAACGTTGCCATTTGGAAAGCTTCTGCCACCTCGCCTTCCGTACAAGACGCATCTCCTAACGAACAAACTGCAATTGGTTTTACTTCTTCATCACAAAGACCTTCTAACTCTTTGTATTGCATTCCCATCGCAATTCCTGTTGTTGGAATCGCTTGCATTCCAGTTGCACTACTTTGATGCGGAATTTTCGGCATATTATCACGGCGCAAACTTGGATGAGAATAATAGGTTCTTCCTCCAGAAAAAATATCGTCGCGTTTTGCCAATAATTGCAACATCAATTCGTAAGGAGTAATTCCGATTGATAGTAACATTGCATCGTCTCGGTAATATGCGCTTAAATAATCTTGTGGTAATAATTGTAATCCTGTTGCAATTTGAATTGCTTCGTGTCCACGCGCTGTTGCATGTACATATTTGCTTGTTACAGCTTTATTTTCTTCGTATAATTCGGTTAAAGATTTTGCAGTAACCAATAATTCGTATGCTTGTTTAAGTAATGTTGTTGTTGATAATGTGGTTTCCATTCTGATTAAATTTGCGTGTTAACATCCCAATTCTCCATGTAATCTGAAATTCGTTTCAAGAAAACGCCTCCCAAAGATCCGTCTATCACACGATGATCAAACGAAAGTGACAAATACATAAATTGTCTCGCCACAATAATATCTCCGAATTCAGTTTCCAAAACCGCAGGTTTTTTCTTGATTACACCAGTCGCTAAAATTGCCACTTCAGGTTGATTGATAATTGGCGTTCCCATCAAATTACCAAAAGTCCCCACATTACTTATTGTGAACGTCCCTCCACGAACATCATCTGGCGAAAGTTTATTATTTCTTGCTTTATCTACAATTGAATTTACACCTTTTGCTAAACCTTCTAAATTTAATTCATTGGCTTGATGAATGACAGGAACAATCAAATTATTGTTTGGTAAAGCAGTTGCAATTCCAATATTTATCTCATTGTGTTTGATTATTTTAGTCTCATTTTCAT
Source organism: Empedobacter sp. UBA6305 (assembly GCF_002440405.1). Classification (NCBI taxonomy): domain Bacteria; kingdom Pseudomonadati; phylum Bacteroidota; class Flavobacteriia; order Flavobacteriales; family Weeksellaceae; genus Empedobacter; species Empedobacter sp. UBA6305. The sequence goes on from NZ_DJTP01000001.1 coordinate 29,654, forward strand.
CAACTGATACATTAATCAATGGAAAATCTTTAATTGCACGAACAACACAATCTACAATTAACGGTGTAAATGTCAATTTTTGTTTGTATTTAGCTTCAAAAGCAGCTTTATTTTCTTCTCGCCATTTTACAAAATTCGTAACATCAGGTTCTACATAAGCCGTCACATGAGGCGAAGTTTGTTTGCTCTTTTTCATGTGTTTTGAAATCAATTGACGCATTTTATCCATCTCAATGATTTCATCTTTCGCTCCATAAGAAGAACTTGAAACTATATTATTTTTATTTAAAGTATTACTTGAATTATTAGTTGTAAATGATTTATTTTGAATATAATTTAATACATCATTTTTCGAAATTCTTCCATCACGACCAGAACCTTTTATTTGTGAAATATCTGTTGATTGAAGATTTTCTTTTTGGATAATACTTTTTACCAAAGGTGATAAAAAATGATTTGTATCGATTGAATTTATAACTTGCGAAGTTGTAACAGTTTCAATCTTTTTTTCTTCAACATTTTCAGTTTTTTGAGCTGATTGTTGTTGAGTTTCTGAAGGCTCAATTAAAGCGAAAACTTCTCCTATTTTTATTTCATCTCCTTCATTAAATCTAAACTCAATAATTTTTCCAGCAGTTGTAGAAGGCACATCAGAATCTACTTTATCCGTCGAAACTTCGGCAATTACTTCATCTTCTTGAATGAAATCGCCAACGTTTTTTGTAAAACGAACCAATTGTACAGACTCTACACTTTCTCCCAATTTTGGAATCGTTAGTTCTATATTCTTCATTTTATTTGTTTGCAGTTTTGAGCGTTGAAGATAATGATTTTTTATAAAAACTAATGAATGTTAGTTGAAATATTCATTAGTTTTACGCAAATTAATTAAACAATGGAAGATATTTTTGTTGGGATATGGTTTCTTTTTGTATTAACAATGACCTTTTTACCTATAATGTGTTTAATACATGTTATTACACATCAATTTAGAAATTTAAAAACAAAATTTCTATGGATTTTTGTTGTAGTATTAATTCCATACTTAGGTCCTATTTTATATTATTTAAAAGGTCGAAATATGGTTATAAATAACTAAAACCTCATCACCAAACCAACTCCCGCTTGATTATTTTGATAAACAGGAAAAAACATTGTCGCCACTTTTGATTCTTTATTTTTTGGAGAAAACCAATTGTTAATCGTAGGAAATAACCAATACGCCAATTCCGTAGATAAAATCCCTATTCCCGCTCCAGCAACAACATCTCCAACCCAATGGCGATTATTGATAACACGATAAACACCTGTAAAAGCTGCCAAAGGATATCCAGCCAAACTCAACCAAAAATTAGAATCTTGATATTCTCGAAACATAAATTGAGCCGTAGAAAATGCATTCGCCGTATGTCCAGAAGGAAAAGAAAGATTGTTTGTACCATCGGGTCTTTCTTCTTGTACAGTGTGTTTTAGCCCCATCACCAAACCTGTATTGATGATTTGAGATGTTGCAAAAATAATTGTACGATCTCGTAAATTATGTTTCCCTTGAACGCCAGCCAAATTCAATCCATAAACCGCTGCTGCAGGTAAATATTGTGTATAATTATCAAATTTATTTCCTTTTGTTTTATCTTCTAAAATTTCGTTTTGAGTAGATTTATTCAAATTATCCAATGCTGGAATTGCCAAACTCAGACTTCCATATGTAATTAAAGTCGCAGGAATAATCAACTTTTTGGCGTTGAAATGATAAACTTTATCTTCTGGATTAAATATTTGCTTTGGAATAGAATCAAGTTGAATTGAATCGGTTTTAGTTTGCTGAATTGTATCTTGTGCATTCCCTTTTATAGAAAATATTGAAAGTAATACACAATTCATGACTATCGTTTTTGTTTTAATTTGGTTCATTTTCACATTCATTTTATTGAACAAATGTATTTGAAACCTCCTTACACAAAACTTAAGATTTGATTAAGAAAAAAGCCATTAGAAATAATCCAATGGCTTTTAAAAAATATCTATTTATAAATTTCCTCGACGCTCTTGCTCTCTTTCTAAAGCTTCAAACAATGCTTTGAAATTACCTGCTCCAAACGATTGCGCTCCATGACGCTCGATAATTTCGTAGAATAATGTTGGACGATCTTCGACTGGTTTCGTAAAAATTTGTAACAAATAACCTTCTTCATCACAATCAACCAAAATTCCTAAATCTTGTAACTTCTTAATATCCTCATCAATTTCACCAACGCGCTCTGGAATCATATCGTAATAAGCCTCTGGTGGCGCTGATAAAAACTCAACTCCACGAGATTTAAGTTCTGTCACAGTTTTTACAATATCCTTAGTTGCAACTGCAATATGCTGCACTCCTTCTCCTTCGTAAAAATCTAAATATTCTTCTACTTGAGATTTCTTTTGACCTTCTGCAGGCTCATTAATAGGGAACTTTGAATAACCATTTCCGTTACTCATCACTTTCGACATTAATGCTGAATATTCTGTATTGATTTGCTTATCATCAAACGATAAAATATTTACAAATCCCATGACATCTTGGTACCAAGCAACCGCTTCGTTCATACGATTCCAACCCACATTACCAACGCAATGATCCACATACAATAAACCACAATCTGTTGGTTGATATGTTGATTCAGACTTCACATAGCCTGGCATAAAAGGACCTTCATAATTTTTACGTTCGATGAACATATGCACGGTTTCACCATATGTATAAATTCCAGACATTTTTACTTCACCAAACTCATCTGTAATCGTAGTTGGTTCCATATAAGGTTTTCCTCCACGTTTCGTTGTTTGCTCAAAAGCATCGTACGCATCATCTACCCAAAGTGCTAAAATTTTAACTCCATCACCATGTTTCATTGCATGTTGACAAATTGGAGAATCTGATTTTAAACCAGAAGTTAATACCAAACGAATCTTCCCTTGTTGTAAAACATAAGAAGCTCTATCTCTCACTCCAGTTTCTGGGCCAGCATACGCAACTTCCTGAAATCCAAAAGCTGTTTTGTAATAATGTGCAGATTGTTTTGCATTACCAACATAAAACTCGATATAATCGGTTCCATTAATTGGAAGAAAGTCTTGTGCTAATGCTATTTTTTCAGCAAATGTTTGTGTACTCATTTTTATTGTGTTTTTTATTTTATTGTATTCAGTAAAAAGTAAAATGTATTAAGTTTTACTATAATTATTTAGATTCTTCGACAAGCTCAGAATGACAGTTACGCCAAGCTTAATTTATTCCAGCTTTTCTTCAAATTAACTTATGAGATATTGAAACAAGTTCACGATGACAAATCGCGCAACTCATAACTCATAACTCATAACTCATAACTTTTAATAAAGCCAAGATTTATAATAATCTGGATCTTCTATTTCTAACGCTTGTTCAGTTAACATCAATGGTCTGAAAGGATCAATCATTACGGCTAATTCATGTGTTTCTTTCGCTCCAATCGATTTTTCAACTGTACCAGGATGTGGACCATGCGGAATTCCTGCTGGATGTAATGTAATTTGTCCTTTCTCCACCGATTTTCTCGACATAAAATCTCCATCCACATAATATAATATCTCATCAGAATCGACATTACTATGGTTATAAGGTGCTGGAATCGCATTTGGATGATAATCGAAAAGACGCGGAACAAAACTACAAATCACAAAACCTGCACCTTCGAAAGTTTGATGAACAGGTGGCGGTTGATGGATACGTCCTGTAATTGGCTCGAAATTATGAATAGAAAAAGCCCATGGATAATGATAACCATCCCAACCTACAAAATCGAAAGGATGAGTTCCATAAACGTAAGGATAAATTAATCCTTCTTTTTTGATCATAATCTTGAAATCTCCGTGTTCATCATTTGTTTCAAGATTTTGAGGACGTTTAATATCGCGCTCGCAAAAAGGCGAATGTTCCATTAACTGTCCAAAATGATTGCGATAACGACGAGGTGTTTCAACTGGGCTAAATGATTCTGTAATAAACAATCGGTTATTAGAATCATTAAAATGAAGTTGATAAATAATTCCACGTGGAATCACTAAATAATCTCCATATTCAAATTCAATTTGTCCATAACCAGTTTTTAAAACTCCAGAACCTTCGTGTATAAAAATTACTTCATCCGCCATCGAATTTTTGTAGAAATAATCAGTCATCGATTCTTGTGGCGCAGCCAATGAAATATGCAAATCATTGTTAACCAAAACTGGTACACGAGATTCTAAATAATCTTTGGTAGGTTCTACTTTAAAACCTTTTAAAGAGGTATGTTTTAAATGTTTTGCGCGGGCAATTTTTGGCTCTACCGAATAAGGTTCGCTAATCGCTTTTACCAAAGTTGGTGGATAACAGTGGTAAACATTGGAATACGTACTCGAAAATCCATGCGTAGAAACTAATTCTTCTGCATATAATTCTCCATTTGGTTTTCGGAATACCGTATGTCGCTTTTGTGGGAATTCTCCCAAATGATGATAAAGTGGCATATCGTATTTTGTTTGTTATTTTGATGAAAAGGGATATAGATGACGAAATTCGTCAACAAATAATCTGCAATATTCTAGTGTGAATATTGAGCAAATACAATTTTGGAAAGTAAAGCAGAAGTTTGCTTATTCATTCCAACAAATAAAGGTTTAATATTTTCTTTAATTGTTTGCATTTCTTTTCTGTGGTTATCTCAAAGATAGAAACATTTTTTGATTGTACAAAATACCTTACTAAAAAATGCTTTACAACAATTATTTTCAATATCTTTAAAAAACTACATATAACCCGTAGTGCATTATTGAACTAGATTAATTTTGAGATTATTTATGTTTCTTTATTGAGATACTGAATGGTTGTTAATACCGTTATTCTAGCTAAAATTCGCTGTTATATGAAAACGTATTACGTCAAGCGTAGAACGTAGCAAAAACCTATGCTTCTATTGTGGTTAGAAAAGATTATATATTCATTTTGGCTTGATCCAAAGCGAACCAAAAAAATCAAGTCCGTGCCTACAAGTCGGTCAATAACGACTACTCACTAAATGCTTTAGAACATTCGCATAAGAAATGCGAACATAAATCATTGTTAACGCTCACTACGCCGAATTGACGCTCGACTCTTCAGCAATGACGGTTTTAAAATTCATTGTTAAAATGAATTTGAATATTGAAAAAGAATTAAGAAACTGGCATTAAAACTCACACGTTAAGAAAATGATTGAATAAAACGTAAAAAAGGTTTTAGCCCGTAGGGTTTTTAAAATCTTTAGTGAAATGAGAACATTTTTAGTAGTGAGGTTTACAGCCAAGTCTTTGCTTGTACTGATCCTGCCGAAATATTGATTACTTTTTTGTTCTTTTCCCTGTAAGGCATATGAATACCAATAATTAAAATGAACAGGAAATGAATAAAAAATGAAAGAAAGAGATTCTTAGATAAACTCAGAATGACAACAAACAAATTGTATTTCAATTACAAATTCTCAAGCTGAATTCATTTCAGCTTCTTATTATCGTCAGTCAGAGTGACGTTTGTAAAACGTAGTATCGAAGACTTAGACGAGAAATAACGACTACTCACTAAATGCTTAACTATGTTCATTTTTAACTTGACACAAAAACATTTGAAATTAAAAGGAGAAGCTCTAGTAGAGCTTAGGTACATTTTTAAACTTTTACCATAATGCAAAGTCTGTGCTAACAGAGTATGTGATTACAAAACGTCAAGACTGCGATTATCGACGTTCAATCTTCATTTTACTCACTAAAAATATTAAATGACTCGCTATCGCTCACTAATCTTTTTTACGCTCGTTTCAATGGATTGAATCTCGTCTGCAAATCGTATGTCGGTTTTGGTACTCTTATTTACAATAATCTTGTCTCTTCAACAATGACGGTTTTTAATTCATTGTTAAAAGTGAAAATCAGTTGCTTTATTTCCATCGTAATATACATTATCAATTCCAATATGTCCAATATCATTTAACTGTGATCCAACACCTGTCCAACCGTTAACCAATTCATCATTAAAACTAAATTTATTAGAACCTAAAGTCTGTCCACCTTGTTCTCCTGGTTGAATATTGTAAACCTTGCTTTACCAATTTAATCGACTGCATAACCAGTTCGGGCGTAATCAGATTTGCAGCACCTATTTCGTCTCCTTTTCCATAAGGTGATGTTTGTCAACTGGTATCTTTCGGATCAATTAAAGTTTTATCTTGTGCGTAACCAATAGCTACAAATTTGATTATAGGTTTTGTTTTCATCTATTTTCTTATTTTTAGATTTTCGCCAATTCTGTATTGATGAATTTCATTTCTTCAGCAGAAATAGTAATATCCATTGCTTTTGCATTGGCTATCGCTTGTTCAGCATTTCTTGATCCAGCTAAAACAATCGAAATAGCAGGTTGTAAACTTGTCCAACGTAAAACTAATTGTGAAAGTGTAGCTCCTTTTTCTGCTGCAATTGGAGTAATTGTTTCAAGGAAAGTTTTTACTTTATCTAAATCAAATTGTTGGAAATAACCATTTCTGTGGTCATTATCTTTCAGTTTTCCATCTTTAAAGTATTTTCCGGTAAGTAAACCTCTTTCCATTGGGCTGTACACAATAATTCCTAAATCATTATCCAAAGCATAAGGAACTAAGTCCTGCTCTACTCCGCGGTTCAGCATACTATATCCAACTTGATTACTCGCGCTATTTAGTGTTTTACGCGCTTCTTCTACTTGATCCACACTGTAATTACTTACACCAGCAGCACGAATTTTACCTTGTTGAATTAAAATTTCCAAGGCTTCCATCGTTTCTGAAATTGGCGTTGTAGTATCTGGCCAGTGAATTTGCAATAAGTCGATATAATCCGTTTGTAAACGTCTTAGACTGTCTTCTACTTCTTTAATAACACTTTCTTTTGATGAATATTTATAAACAGGAATTGCTTTTCCATTTTCTTCTGCATCAAAGAAAAATTCACCTTTTCCCTTATTACTTCCGTCCCAAACTAAACCGAATTTTGTTAACAATTGAATTTTTGTTCTATCATAACCTTTTATAGCTTCACCAATCATTTTTTCGCTCAATCCAAAACCGTAAAATGGCGCTGTATCCAAAGTTGTTACACCATTTTCGATAGAAGCTTGTACCGATGCAATACTATCTTTTTGCTCGTTTCCACCCCACATATTTCCACCGATAGCGAAGGCTCCGTAAGTGATTGCTGATAATTCTAAATCTGTATTTCCTAATTTTCTGTATTCCATTTTTTATAGTTTTTTTGTTAAATAAATTTGTGGTATTTCTTGTAATTTTTCGACAACCAATTTGCCAAATTCTAAGATATAAGACTGTTGATTATGCTCATCTAAACCCTGTTGATCTCTCCAAATTTCGTAGAAAACAAATGTATTTTCGTCCTGCGAACCTTGATGCAAATCATACTGAATATTAGCATCTTCTTTTCGGGTTTCTGTAACCATATTCTGCAAAACAACTGTTACATCTTCGCGATATTCAGGTTTTGCTTTAATAACTGCTGTTAGGTAAATCATACCAATTCTTTTTCTTTAATGAATATGTTTTCTAAATGTTCTCTATATGCTATACGGTAATTTTCGATACGTTCTTCAGTTGCATTTTTTTCCAAGTCGTGGAAATGGAAACCGTTTATTCTACTTAGTCCTGCAAACTGATTCATTTTGTGGAAACCAAATAAAACACCCTCATCAACTGTTTTTTGATCGAAAAATTCTCCTTCTAAAGTAAAAGCCGTTTCTGGCGCATTCCATGTCGTATTAACCATATATTTTTTACCTTGCATCAATCCACCTGTTCCGTAATTAATTGCTGGATTTTTGCGTGAACGACCATCATTTCTATAAATTCCATTTTCATGTCCAGCCGTAAAAACTTCGTCGATATAATATTTCAAGCGATTTGGAACTTGAAACCACCAAATAGGAAAATGGTAAATAATCAAATCTGCCCATTTAAAATTCTCTACTTCTTCAAAAGCATCAAATTCATCATTTATATTTGTAACACGAAAATCAAAACCTTTTTCTTGTAAAAATTCTGTTGTCCAATTATTTAATGTTTTATTGAAAGCTCCACCTGAATGGGCAAAGTTTTGCGCTCCGTTGATAATAAATATATTCATTTGTATAATTTTAATTATTGATAGTGTAAATTTCTATCATATTTATATATTATACAAATAACTTAAATTATATATTTTTATCAGAATAGTGATAGATTAATTTATCGACTCTTTTGTTTATCAGCTATAACAATTGTTTTTCTTCCACCAATGCCATTTTTATCATAATCGTATACTTTAGGGATTTCACTCAATAGAAAAAAACTGACTAACTATAAGGTTAAATTTTGTGTTTGATATATTTAATTATTCGGATATACTTACGATGGTCTTTCCTGAACCCTGACCACTTTGAGCGTAAAGATGAGCTTCAGCTACATGATCAAAATCAAATACTTTATTAATAAGTGGTTTTAATTTTGATTGTCCAACCCAAATAGTTAACTGATTCATTATTTCTTTTAATTTATCGATTCCTTGCAGATTATAATAAATCAATAGAGTAATCATATATACAAAATGAAGGTTTAATGCTTTTTGGTGTAAAATTGAAATATCAATCTTTTTATCTCTAGTAAGAGTAGAGACAATCGAACCATTTATCTTAGCAAGCGCAAAACTATTGAATAGATTCTCTCCTCCAACATTATCAAATACAACATCATATCCCTGCCCATTAGTATACTTATCAATAATCTGATTTATATGCTTTTTTTTATAATTAATGGTATAATCTGCTCCTAATTTACTTGCTAATTTTGCTTTGTTTACACTTGAAACCATTGCATGAACCTCTGTTTCACAAATTTTTGCTAGTTGTAACACAACATGGGATTTATAGCACTAGCTTTTACTTTGATTAGCACTTGATCTGGTAAAACCTGTGGTTTTAACACTTCTATTTGCTTAAAAACCTTGTGAGGATCTCCATATTAATCAATTTATAGATACTTTCATATTATACTAAATTATAGTAAGCTATTTTCCTGTTTATAGGTTTTCCAATCAAGATATCCTTCCATAGTTAATCCATAGTGCAATTCTCTTTTTGGTTCAGTTAAAGGCCAATTATTTTCTAAACGTTCAACTAAATCAGGATTAGAGATAAATGGTTCACCAAAACCTGCAATATCAATTACACCTTGATTGATTAATTTTTCTGATTTTTCTCGGTCCATTCCACCTGCCAAAATAATTATTCCATCATACCATGCTCTAAAACGCTCTAAAAACCCTTCTGGAATAGCAAAACTTCCTCTTGATTTTTGATCCATAATATGGATATAAGCAATTTTTCTTTTACTTAATTCTTGGGCTAAATACTCATAAGTTTCCTCTATCTCATCATAATGAGGTAATTCATGTAAACCTCCATAAGGAGTTAAACGAATACCAACTTTATCCGCGCCAATTGCTTCAATACTTGCATCGATTGCCTCTAGTAAAAAGCGACTTCTATTCTCAATGCTTCCACCGTATCTATCAGTTCTATTATTTACATATGGATTTAAAAACTGTTCGATAAGATATCCATTAGCTCCGTGAAGTTCAACACCATCAAAACCTGCTTCAATAGCATTTTTAGCTGCATTAGCAAAATCAAGAACTACTTGATAGACCTCTTTAGTTTCTAAAGCTCTTGGTTTAGAAGCTGTCACAAATCCTTCTTTTCCATTCTCGTCATATCCCCAAGCAGAAGAATTACTAGCCTGAATATTGGAAGGAGCTACTGGAGCCTGCCCATCTGGTTGATTAGAAACATTTGATATACGTCCAACATGCCATAGTTGAGTAAAGATTTTACTTCCTTTAGCATGAACTGTTTCAGTAACTAATTTCCAACCTTGTACTTGAGCAGGTGTATATAATCCAGGAATATGAAGTACACCAGAGGCAGTAGTTGAAATTGCAGTTCCCTCCGTTATAATCAAACCTGCTCCAGTGCGCTGACTATAGTACTCAGCATTATATTGTTTTGGTATTCCGTCCTTATTTCTAGCTCTTGTCATTGGAGCCATTGCGATACGGTTTTTTAATTCTAACGAACCAATTTTTGCTAGTTTAAAAATATTAATTTTCATCCTTCTATTTTTTTAAATTAATTGTACTCTATTTTTATTTGTTTTCATATAAATACTAAATATGATTATGCCTAATATAACCATACCAATAGCTACAATCTCAGCTGATGTATATCCATATCCTTTTTCTAGGGGAACACCTCCTAAATAAGCTCCTAAAGCATTTGCGATATTAAAGCAAGCTGGTCCTAAAGAAGCAACAAGTAATTCCGAATTACTCTTAACTGACTTTAATAACAATAAAGTTAAAGACGGGATTAAGGCAAAAGAGACAACACCTGTTATAAATGTCATCACTAAAGACAACCAAGTAATCTGAGCCGTAAAATAAATAGTTCCCATAGTTAAAATTTGTAAGAAAAGAACAATCATTACAATCTTAGATGCAGAGAATCGATCTGTGAGTTTTCCTCCAATTAAGTTACCAACGAACATGCCTAATCCCGCTAATACCATAATATAAGGCATATTTTGCTCTTGTACACCTGATACTTGTGTCATTAACGGAGCGATATAACTGATCCATGCAAATAATGCTCCTGGGGCTACAGAAAAAATTAAAATCATAAACCATACTTTACTATCTTTAAAGATTACAAAATCGCTCCATGGATTATTTTGGTTTTCTTGTTTTTTAATTTTTACCTCAGGCATCCATAGTTTTAAACTAACAAGAGTAAGAATTCCAATAATTACAATCAATAAAAAAGTATATCGCCAAGAAAAGTGATGTCCTATGTAGGTCCCTAAAGGCACCCCTAATAAATTCGCTAGCGTTAAACCTGAATACATAGTTGCTACAGCTTGAGCTTCTTTTCCTTTTCGAGCTAATTTACTTGCCACTACTGAACCAACACCAAAGAAAGCACCATGAGGTAAACCAGAAATAAATCTAGAAAGCATTAAAAATTCAAATGAAGGTGCTATAACTGACAAAGCGTTAAATATTGTGAATAACAACATCAAACCTAAAAGCATTTTTGTTGATGAATACTTTCTCATACCAACTATAAGTAAAGGAGCTCCTATAACAACTCCTAAGGCATAAGAAGTGATCAAATATCCAGCCTTGGGAATAGATACATCAAAATATTTTGCTACATCTGGTAACATTCCCATAATTGTAAATTCTGTTACCCCTATTGCCAATCCACCAAGAGCTAATGCTAATAAACTTTTATTCATTATTATAATTTTAATTATTGATACTGTAAATTTCTATCATTTTTTTTTATTTTAAAAATAATTTAAATTGTACCTTTGTATCATAATAATTATATAAATGAGAAAACAATATCATTTTCGTCGAATAAATCAGCAACTTTACGCTTGGGATGTGGATCGATTGATTCAGTTAACGCAAGAGCTTCAATCAGAAACAATTGCTTTAAAAGACATCAAAGAGTATAACGAAACTTATTGGTACAGCGATGAAGGTGATTCGCCTACTTGTCGATCAATTACCGAACATATAAAATTGATCCAAGAAGCTGATCTTGCTTATCCTATAATTATTTGTCCAGAAGGTAAATTGATGGATGGTATGCATGGTGTTGTAAAAGCGCATTTAGAAGGATGGACTTCTATACAAGCTTTTCGATTAGCGATGCTTCCAAAGCCTGATTATATTGATGTCGATCCAAATGATTTACCCTACGATTAAGTTTAAAAACAAAAAATTATGCATTGGAATTTAGAATGGTTGCGCACATTTAAAGCGATTTACGAAACAGGAACTTTATCGGCGGCGGCTCAAGAATTGTTCATCTCTCAACCTGGTGTCAGTCTGCATTTGAACTCATTGGAAGCCTATACGGGATCAAAATTATTTGATCGTTCGGCGCGTAAAATGGTTCCGACTGAAAAAGGAAAAATATTTTACAATTATATTATCGACCCACTAAAAAAACTCGAAAATGGAGAACAACATTTCCATAAACGTGCGCAAGATGAGCGGGTAACGATAAGTGTAGGAATGTGTTTTTCATCTTTTTTCTACTCTCCTTCATACTGGACAAAAATGGACAATAGCGGTTATTAATGGCATATACTAGCTATCGCATCTTAAAACCTCAAAGCCAATATATTACCCCACTAACTCACTGTTAAATAATATAAAAAAATTAAGATTATGGCCGAAATAAAAATAGGAATACTTAGCGGATTCTCAGGAAAAGTAGGAACAGTGATTGGTGTCAACTGGCGTGAAAAGTATATTATCCGAATTCTACCAAAAGCACTTAAAAAGGAGCTTAATCTAACAGATAAACTTTAGAGATATTTTTTTATAACGTTAATTATTTTTCCAACTTTTGCTTAATAAGGGGCTATAATATATAAAATTGCTACTTATTACTATTTTTAATATAGACTATTTTTGATCATAATTCTTCTTACTTTAATCGTTGAACAATTACTCTATCAATTGTTTTATTATCATTATAAGAAGGATTAATATCTGATGTAGCTTTAGAATTTTCTATATTTATTACAACTTTAGAAGAAAGTACTTGAAATTTTGCAATAAGAAAAAGTAATCATTTTTTATAGTTTTTTTTCTATGACATAAAATATTACTTTTCTATAAAAATATACCTATGATAAATAAAGATAAAAATATTAATATCCAAAAATGGATTGATGATTATACATTGGACCTATTAAAAAAAACTAACTATTTAATATCTAACAAAGAAGATGCAGAAGATTTAGTACAAGATGTTTTTATTTCAGCTTTTGAAAATTATGAGAAATTTCAATGGAATAGCTCTGTAAAAACTTGGTTAATTAGTATTTTGAAAAATAAAATTTCTGATTTTTACAGAAAAAAATATAATAATAAAAATGAGATCACTTTAGATTATTTTTTTGATGAAAATGGTAATTGGATTGATAAAAATATATTAAATGATTGGACAGAAAATGAAAATAATATTAGAGAAAACTATTTAGAAAATTGTTTAGAAAAATTACCTAATAAATGGTTAATTCCTATAAAACTATACTATTTAAAACAAAAAAAAACAGAACTTGTTTGTCAGGAAATAGGAATTACATCGACTAATTTATGGAAGATTCTTCAAAGAGCTAGATTACAATTAAGAGAGTGCATTGAATCTAATTTATCTAATTAAAAATTAACTTATGTGGAATAAAATTATTCATTGGGTTATTATGCCTTGTAATGAAATAACATTTGAAATAGAGAAAAAAAATTCAAAAAAAATCTCATTAATTCAAAATTTGAGATTGAATTTACATATTTATAGTTGTAAATGGTGCGCTTCTTACTACAAAAAAGTAAAGCTAATAGATAATCTTTTGAATAAACAAAATTCAAAAGAAAAATTAATTAATGTAGATGATCTAAAATCTAAAATAAAGTCCAAAATAGAAACTCATTGTAAACATGAGTAAATACATTACGAATGTTTATCATCAAAAAATAAAGTGTATAAATAATATTTTCTTTTTAAACTGCTATTTTTAAGACTAAAATATTTATTAAATAATTTCCAAAGTATAGTCTAAAGTTAATTTTTATTTTAATTATAATACATCACATATTTAATGAAATTTAAGATAAATTCATAAAACAATAAAAAAACTCAAACCATTTTAAATGATATATTTACAATGGTTTTTTTTATAAAAATTATAGAAAGATTAATATCTAACAAAAAAAATAGATTTTTTTTGTCAGGTTTTAATTATTTATACGACTACTATTATAAAAGATCGTATATACAATAAAAATTATTAAAAAATGGAAACAAAAAATTTAGTTCATACTCATAAAGATAATTTGAATATTAATTCACCCTTTATAAATCTTTACAAAATAGGATATTACTTACCTCTATTTGGAACAGTATTACTTTTAGTGTGGATAGGCATTTTTAAGTTTACACCAACAGAGGCTCAAGCTATAAAGTCTCTTGTAGAAAATCACCCATTATCGTTTTGGATTTATAAAATATTTAGTGATCAAACTGTATCTAATATAGTTGGAGTACTTGAATTACTTGTAGCATTATTAGTTGTTTTAACTTTAAAATATCAATCATTAAAAAAATATGCGGGAATAGCTATTCTTATTATTTTCGGAACAACTCTTAGTTATCTTTTTACAACTCCCGGGATTTGGAAATTTGTTGATGGAGTTCCTGTAACAGATTTTTTCATTTTAAAAGATATAGCTTACTTCGGCTTTGGTTTCACTCTTTTAGCTCAATCTTTAAATAAAAAATCATGAAAAAATTATTCATCATAAGCTCATTAATTATTACAGGAATAATACTAACAAGTATAAGTTGTAAAACTCATAAAAATAATTTAGTTAAATCGAATAAACATCAGAAAATGAATAACACATCAGAAAATGAAATATATTTTGCAGGAGGATGTTTTTGGGGAACAGAACATTTTTTTCAACAGGTCAGAGGGGTTACAAATACAGTTGTAGGTTATGCTAATGGAACTATAGAAAAGCCTTCTTATAAAGAAGTGATCACAGGTAAAACTGGTTTTGCTGAAACTGTCAAGGTAACTTATAATCCTGATATAGTTGATCTAGGATTATTAATTGATTTGTATTTTAAGACAATAGATCCTACGAGTCTAGACAAACAAGGAAATGACTTAGGGACACAATATAGAACAGGAATTTATTATACAAACCCAACTGACTCTAAATTAATCGATCAGAAGTTAAAAGATTTAGAAAAAAATTATAATCAAAAAATTGTAGTAGAAAATATGCCTTTACATAATTTTTATGATGCAGAAAATTATCATCAAGATTATTTAAATAAAAATCCAAAAGGATATTGCCATATATCACCAAGTTTATTTGATGATGCTCGTAAGGCAAATCCTATTCAAGAAAAAGAATATATCAAAGAAAGCCAAAGTGAACTTAAAAAACATTTAACTTCTTTGCAATACGATGTTACACAAAATGGTGCAACAGAAAAACCTTTTTCAAATGAATATAATTCTGAATTTAGAGAAGGAATTTATGTAGACATAACAACTGGTGAACCTCTTTTTGTGTCAACGGATAAATTTGAATCAGGTTGTGGCTGGCCAAGTTTCTCAAAACCAATCAGTAAAAATCTTATTGAAGAAATAAATGATAATTCTTTTGGAATGAAAAGAACTGAAGTAAGAAGTAAAACTGGTAATGCTCATTTAGGTCATGTTTTTGATGATGGCCCAAAAGATAAAGGAGGATTGAGATATTGTATTAATAGTGCATCATTAAAGTTTATATCAAAAGAAGAAATGAAAGCTAAAGGATATGAAAAATATTTATCCTTAATAAAATAAAAACTAATAAAATTCTATTTCTAAATATTATAAAAGGTATTACTTAATGTTTACAGATTGTAATTTTTAATAAAACATTTGTTAATGTTTTACAAAATTATATTTTGTACAATATAATTTTGTAACTTTGTTATGTAATTTAATATTGATGAACTATGAAAGATACGCTAGAACTAGATAATCAATTTTGTTTTCCCATATATGCGCTTTCAAAAAAGATAATCAACATGTACCGTTTATATTTAGATCCACTTGATATTACCTATCCACAGTATTTAGTGCTTATGGTTTTATGGAAAGAACAACAGCAAACAGTAGGGCAATTAGGTGAAAAACTTTTCTTAGACAGCGGTACACTAACACCCTTACTAAAAAGAATGGAGCAAAAAGAAATGGTTGTTAGAAGTAGAAACATTGAAGATGAGCGCATTGTAGTAATCTCTTTGACCAAAAAAGGAAGTGCTTTGAAAGAGAAAGTCAAAGATATTCCAGAAAAATTGTTAGAATCAATGGCGATATCTGTAGATGAGCTTAAACAATTAAAAAAAATAGCAAATAAAATTTTAAACAAACAACAATGAAAAAATTATATGAAACTCAGGCTACAGCTACGGGAGGTAGAAGCGGACAAGTAAAAAGTGAAAACGGTGTTTTAGATATGCAAGTACGTACTCCAAAAGCATTAGGAGGTGCAAATGATGACTTTTTAAACCCTGAAATGCTATTTGCAGCAGGATATTCTGCCTGTTTTGATAGTGCATTGAATTTGGTGATCAAACAGCAAAAAATAAAAACAGGAGAAACGAGCGTTACAGTAAAAGTAGCTATCGGACAATTAGAAAGCGGAGGTTATGGTCTTGCAGCTGAGATACATGCTAATATACCAGGTGTTTCAATGGAAGAAGCTCAAAATCTTATTAAAACGGCACATAAAGTATGTCCTTATTCTAATGCAACTCGTGGAAATATTGAAGTTATATTAAGTGTTTCTGTAAATTAATACAAATGATATGGAAATTATAGCAAGTATTTTAACCGCAGTTGTTGCAATTGAACATTGTTACATTCTTTGGATGGAAATGTTTGCTTGGGAAACAGCAGGTAAAAAAACATTTAAATCTTTACCAAAAGATTTATTTACTCCTACGAAAGCATTAGCTGCTAATCAAGGTTTATATAACGGTTTTTTGATTGCAGGACTTATTTGGTCTTTTCTTATAGAAAATCATGAATGGAGTTGTAATATTCGTCTATTCTTTTTAGGATGTATTACTGTTGCAGGTATTTTTGGAGGTATAACCTCTGGTAAAAAAATATTTTTTATACAAGGTATTCCTGCTTTAATTACCATGTTGTTTGTGTTTTTAACTAAATAATTAAAAAAATGTCATTAATAGAAGATTTAAATTGGAGACATGCAGTAAAAGCATACAATCCATCGCAAAAAGTTAGTCAAGATAAAATTGATAAAATTGTAGAAGCTGCTAGACTAGCACCTACTTCATCTGGATTACAACCTTTTAAAGTATTAGTTGTAGAGAACCAAGATTTAAAAAATCAATTAGTAGAAGGAGCTCTTAATCCTGAATGTATGAGAGATTGTTCACATGTAATTATTTTTGCTGCTTGGGACAACTATACAGCAGAAAGAATTGATAAAGTATATGATTTTACTACAGATGAAAGAGGATTGCCAAGAGGTCGTTTCGGAAGTTATACAGATAAAATAAAAGGTATTTACTTGAATACACCAGCAGAGGAAAATTTTGCACATACTGCTCGTCAAACTTATATTGCGTTAGGGCTTGCATTAGCACAAGCAGCTGAGTTAAAAGTTGATGCTACTCCTGTAGAAGGTTTTGATAACGCTATTGTAGATAAAGTTTTAAAATTAGACCAGCTAGGTCTTAAAAGTGTATCTTTAATGTATGTTGGTGTTGCCGATCCTGAATTAGACTGGATTGGATCTATGAAAAAAGTTAGACTACCAAGTGAAGAATTTATTGTTGAATTTAAATAATTAAAATTATGAAAATATTATTTGTTGTTACTTCTCATGATGAATTGGGAAATACAGGACATAAAACAGGATTTTGGGTAGAAGAATTTGCTGCTCCTTACTACAAATTTGTAGATGCTGGACACGAAGTTACTATTGCTACACCTAAAGGAGGACAAGCTCCTATAGATCCTAATAGCGAAACAGAAGCTGCACAAACAGAAGCTACAGAGCGTTACAATAAAGACGAAAATGTTCAAGCTTTAATTGCAAATACACATGTATTAGCTAATGAAAAAGCTGAGGATTACGATGCTATTTTCTATCCAGGAGGTCATGGACCACTATGGGATTTAGCAAATGATGTGCATTCTCAACAATTGATTTTAGATTTCTATAATGCTGGTAAGCCAGTTGGTGCTGTTTGTCATGCTCCAGGAGTTTTCAAGAATGTTACTTTAAGTAATGGAGAACCTTTTGTAAAAGGAAAAAATGTAACTGGTTTTTCTAATTCTGAAGAAGATGCGGTACAATTAACAGATGTTGTTCCATTCTTAGTTCAGGTTGAATTAGAAAAATTAGGAGGTCATTACTCTAAAACTGAAGACTGGGGAGTGCATGTTGTAGAAGACGGTTTATTATTTACAGGTCAAAATCCTGCATCTTCGGAAAAAGTTGCTGAGAAAATGATTGCTTACTTACAAAGTAATTTATAAAAATTGTTCCTTTAATGTAAATATTGATTTGTATTTGCGTTAGGGATTGTAGAGAAAATCCTTTCCTGATTAGAAAAGATTGCAACGGAAATCCCGACCAAAGGGAACGCCCAAATTTTATATTTTATATTTTATATAAAAGAATTCAATCAACTGTGAAAGTGATGATGATGATGAATTGATTGAATTTCAAGAGCCTATTTTAATACTTATCAAATAATTTATTTCAAATTATTTGATACTTAATTTTAAGTAGGCTCTTATTTATAGCAATAAACTGTAAAAATCACTGCCGTTTCAAATAAAAATCCATTTATTTTCCTTCATTAATTCCTTACTTTGTTAAACAAAAACTTCTATTGTTTTTTAAATAAAACAAATCCTTCATTTATGTTGAATATTTGAAGAGAAAAAGTATAGAATGAGATGAGTTTCTTTCATTACTTTTTTGAATTTATTAAATATGTTTCCATTTATGTTATTTCTATGTTATAATTACACATAAAGTAGAGAGTTTAATTATTATTGTGTACCTTTTAAAAAAATAAGTATGACAACTGGAAGAATTAATGATGAATTGGATAATTTAATATATTATATTAATGAATATCAAAAATCTCAATTTGCTTTAAGTAAAGCTATAAATAAAACTCAAATAGATGATGCTAATTATACTGTAGAACTTAACTTATTAGCAATAGAAGCGGTTTTTAATTTGAATCATGAATTAAAAGAAATTGTATTGCTTAATGAGAAAAATAAAAAAGAATGTATAGAAGGTTCTTTTTTATCTAAAAATTTTATAAACGATGTGAGAAATTATATTCAAAATGTAAAAAATTACGCTTAAAAGCTATTCAGAATTTTATATTATGATATTTCAAATGGGTTTGACTGTATTACAGTTGAACCTTTTTTCAAATATAATTAAGAGTTGATTTAAAAATAACCCCAAATTATCAATTGGGTGTGTCCATATAGTAATGAACTTAAGAAAAATTATCTTTTATATAAAAAATCACTCATTAACATTTCCAATCTTCTTCTATATATTTAAGAAATTTTAACATAAAACATCTAGCTAATAATTGTTTACCATCAGAAAAAACTAATAAATAATATGATTTCTAAGGTATTATTATAGTGAATAAATAAATTAAAAAAATTGATATTAATACAAATCCCTGCATAATATTAGTTTTCCCTGTTGCTAAAGAAATAGTAATAATAAATAATGACAATCCTAGTAAAATAGTTGATTTAGTATCAATACCTAAACTCATTCTTATCCCTGTAACTACAGATGTTATTGCAATTACAGGAATGCTAAGCCCAATGCTTGCTAAGGCAGAACCAAAAGCCAAATTTAAAGATGTTTGAATTTGATTATTTCTTGTGTAATCTCACCCATCTTAGG
>NZ_DJTP01000034.1:0-40597 GCF_002440405.1 Empedobacter sp. UBA6305
CAGTTTTTGGTACAGTGTCTTTTTTAGTCTAACCTTTTTTATTTTTGTAAAAATGTTTCATTAAAATTTATATTGTCTTTTTGAATCATTTTATCAAAATCAGTTTGATTTAACTGTTTTCCCTTTATTGGTTTAGAAATTTTAAATTTATCACTCACATTGACTTTTATTGCTGAATAAATTTGTTTATTTTCTTGATTTCCATCTTTATTAATTATAGTTAATTTTAAAATGACTCCAGGTAAACCATCATAATTTGTTGGACCATTTTTAAAATCAAGCTTAGGCGCATACCAAGCTTCAATAAATGTATTCTCTGACTCTTGAAGGATAGCTTTCTTCACATCAAATCCTAAAATTTTTGTATATTCTTTTTTAAGAATCCATTTCATTTGTTTAATAGAATCATAAATAAGTAGATTCTTGTTATTATAATTTATTTCTGAAAGGGAATACTTCTCTTTAATATTTTTATAATAAAACCCTCCTGGTCCGCTTACAAAACTTATTGATGCTCCACTTTTATTTTGCGAATTGTCTACTCGATCAATTTTATTAAAAGTCGATTCGTTTTTAGAAGTAATTAACTCAAAATATAACCTATTGTCGTTGCTATTTTTATATATTTCTTTACTTATTTGATTTGTAGTTTTTTCAAAATCAAACTCATTTCTGAATTCATATTCAATTTTTAATTTTTCTTGACAGAATATTGTAGTAAAAGATAGAAGATATATTATTGAAAGTATTGTTTTCATAAATTATGATTTAATTATAGATTAACTAATATAAAAGTATTTTGAATAAATGTATTATAGGATTAGCAAATTTGTTTACTTTTTTAATTTTATTATTATGTATGCTGTCTTATTAAATTTGTATATAAATCATTATTAATTTATATAATTATCAATAGTATAAAAATATAATATGGAAATATAGATATTAGAAATAGTAAAGTTATTTATTTTTCACTCGTGATGACACAGAAAAAATATATTAAAAATGGAAGAATTTGTAAAAGAAAAAATGGATCTTTCAGAGTTTGAAAATATCAATCATATTTCACTTAACATAATTGTTATTATCTACCAATATTTTTTAGGTTAAAACGTTGGTTTACTGAAAGTGCCGTTTTGAATAAATTATTTCAGTTAGAAAAACACGCTGGAGACCGCATTTTACCGTTGGAATCGGATATTCAAATCAGTCAAAATTTTAAACAAAAAACCTTGAGAAAAATCTCAAGGTTTTTGTTATTTCTTTTTAGGTGGAAATTTTTGCAACAATTTCGTTACACCTTTCTGAATATTTGCTGCACGAGCTTCTGGCGAAGCTTTCAATGGCATTTGAATTTTCAAGGTTCCTTCCCAAACCAATCTTCCTTCATCCTTCATCGAAATCGTATAATTTTGATTTAATTTTTGAGACATAATCGGAATTCCAACCGAAACTCCACCTCCAAAACCATAGCCACCCGTTCCCATTCCAATTCCAACATTAGAATTTTGTTGTTTTGAAACATATTCTTCTGGCTTCACGTCTAACGTTAAATTTCCATCATTCGACTTCTGAAAACCTCTGTATAACATTCCTTTTTCAATCGAAGAATATAATCTAGCAGAATCTAAATCATTCAATCCTAAATTTCCTGTTTGCGTAAAAGAATACGTTCTATTTGTTTCAAAATCAAAATCTCGGTCATAATCTACCGCTACATTCTGCGTGCTACACGAAACCATTGTTAGGAAAATAGCACTTAATAAAAGTATTTTTTTCATTGTTAATATTTTAATGATGAGAACCTGAAACGAGTTCAGGTTGACAAATCACGCCCGGTTGAACTTATTTCAACATCATGTGAACTATTTCAAAGAATTAATATAAATTTCTACCACTTTTCTTAATGAATCAAAACCAATGTCGTCTAAATTAATTTCGTTGATAGCAATCCATTTTATAGCTGCAATTTCATCTTTTTCAAGAACAATTTCTTCGTCAGGAAAATCAGCAATAAATGCTAAATCACACGTTTTATACGGAACTTCTTTGTACTCGTATGTATTGGGTTGCGAAAGAAAATACTTGAAATTCTCTAAAGGAATTTTAATTCCTAATTCTTCTTCAATCTCTCGTTGACACGTTCTTTCTGCCGACTCATCTGGATCTGTAAATCCACCAGCTAAATCTAACATTCCCTTTTTTGGTTCTTTATTACGAACAGTAAACAAGATTTTGTCATCTTTTTTAAGAATAACCGCCACCGCAGCAGCTACGTTTTGATAATAGACCAAATCGCAATTGTTGCATGTCATTTTTCTAAAGTCAAAGTGATCGATCGTATGTCCACAATTGGGACAAAACTTGAATGATTTTATCATTTCTTTTCTATTTAATGTAAAATCTGAAACAGATTCAGGATGATTAAACTATTTATTTCTCGGGTGAAATTTGATAATCGCATCTCGAATAAATTCTTGATCAACATGCGTATAAATTTCAGTCGTCGTAATACTTTCGTGTCCCAACATTAACTGAATTGCACGAAGATCTGCTCCATTTTTCAATAAATGAGTCGCAAAAGAATGACGAAATGTATGCGGACTAATTGTTTTTTTAACTCCAGCAATTATCGATAATTCTTTCACGATTGTAAAAATCATCACACGTGTCAGGTTTTTACCTCTTCTATTTAAGAACAAAAAATCTTCGAAACCAGCTTGTATAGGAAGATGAATACGAATACTTTCTTTGTACAAGTTAATATATTTTATCGTATAATCGCTAATCGGAACAAGTCTTTGTTTGTTTCCTTTCCCAATGACACGAATAAAACCATCATCAAAAAAGAGATCAGAAATTTTGAGATTTATCAATTCCGAAACACGCAAACCACAACCATAAAGCACTTCTATAATCGCACGATTGCGCTGTCCTTCTGGTTTTGATAAATCAATTACTTCAATCATTTTATCAATTTCTTTTTCAGAAAGTACATCAGGAAGTTTCATCCCAATTTTTGGAGTTTCGAGCAAAGAAGTTGGATTATCTTCTCTAAAATCTTCGAGTTGTAAGTACCCAAAAAAGCTTTTCAAGCCAGAAATAACACGCGCTTGCGAACGCACGCTATATTCACTCGATGCAAAATCGTGTACAAAATCCCTTAAATCATCTTGTGAATAATCTAAAGGTTGTTTATCAGAATAATTAATTAATTTTTGAATATCGCGTAGATAACCTTCAATTGTATTGGCAGAAACTCTTTTTTCTAATTTCAGATACATTTGATAGTCATACAAAGCATCTTTCCACAGCATTTACTTCGTTATTTTTTCAAGTTCAAAAATACGCTTTATCATTTCATCTTCGGGCATCCAAACTTGATAAAATGCACGAGAACCATATAAAGTTCCAGCAATTGTGGCTTTCATGTAGTTATCAACAGTTGTTGAAAAGACAGGGTTAAACTCATTTGAAGGAATTCCTAAAACACCTAAAAACTCATTTCTATACATCCCAGCACTAAAATATTTTAGATAAATTGCTTCGTTATGAAACATGAAAAAATCGTGAATTGAATAAATTTTCTTGAATAAAAAGTCATTAAAATAATTTGCATCTTGATTATAATACAACCAGTTCGAAACCGAATTTGTATCTAATGCAACAAACTCATCAGGAATAATTCCACCACCACCGTACACTTTTTTACCTGAAGGCGCTGTAAACTCTAAATCTTTATTGATTTTAATTGAGTCTTTACTATATAATTCACCCGATTTTAAACGTTTGTATAAATCGTCGCTGTATTTTGCCGTTTTTTTATCAAAAGGTTTTTGAATAGATCGTCCAGAAGGTGTGTAATAGTTTGCAACAGTCAAACGTACCTTAGTACCATCTCCTAAACTAATTTCGCGTTGCACCAAACCTTTACCAAACGAACGACGACCAACGATAATTCCACGTCCGTAATCTTGCAAAGCTCCCGCAACAATCTCACTCGAGGAAGCAGAATTTTCGTCCATTAAAACATAAATTTTCCCTTGCTCGAAAAGACCTCTATTTGTAGCGTAAATATATTTTTTACGTTTTTGTTTGTCTTGTGTGTAAACTATCAATTCGTTTTTCGTCAAAAATTCATCTGCAATTTCTTCTGCAATATGCATGATTCCTCCAGGATTTCCGCGTAAATCGAACACCAAAGTTTTCATGCCTTGATCCAATAAATTTTGTAAACCTTCGTGAACTTCATTTGCAGAATTTTCAGAAAAACGAGTCAATTTAAGATAACCAATATCTTTCGTTAACATATGTTTTCCAGTAACCGTAGGAATTGGAACAATAGTTCGATTTAGCGTAACAGAAACTGGTTTTCGATCGCGAATAACAGATAGTTTAACTTCCGATCCTTTCTTACCTTTCAATAAACCTTCTATTGTTTTATTATCTTTTGCAACCAAAGATTGATTATCTACAGCAACTAATTGATCTCCAAACTCTAGTTTACCATAATTTTTCGTTCCAGGTAATGTACGTTCAACAACAATGGTGTCATTCATTGTACGAAATTGAATACCAATTCCAACAAATTCACCTTTCAATTGTTCTTCTGCCTTTTGTACAGAAGCTTTGTCGATATATGTACTATGTGGATCTAGCTTGGCAACCATATAATGAATCGCATCATCAACCAAACTATCCGAATTAACATCGTTCACATATTCATTGTCAATCAAAGAAACTAATCGACGAATTTTTTGTTCGTTATCCGAATATTGCAAACCTACAATATCCTTGTTTTCATCGAACGCAAAGTCGTATTTTTTCCCAACCATAAAACCGATTAAGAAAATAATCATCACAACTAATACGATATTAATAACCTTGAAAAAACTTCTCATTGAAATGTTAACTGTATAATTCTTCTTCCGTAATTTGTCGAATTGTAATTCCTGATTTTTCTAAAAACTCTAACCCAGAAAGATCTTTGTATTGTTGAATGTAAACGATGCGCTTTATACCTGCTTGCAAAATAAGTTTGCTACAATCTGTACAAGGCGAAAGTGTAATATACAATGTCGCTCCTTCTGCAGATTGTGTAGACGTTGCACATTTTAGAATTGCATTTGCTTCGGCGTGCAAAACATGCCATTTTGTATTCCCTGCTTCGTCCTCGCATTTGTTCTCAAAACCACTTGGCGTACCATTGTAACCATCAGAAATAATCATTCGATTTTTAACAATAATTGCACCAACTTTTTTGCGTTCACAATAGGATAGATTCGCCCATTCAAAAGCCATTTTAAGATAAGCTTTATCGTAACGTAATTGTTTTTCAAAGTTTGTTTCCATTTCTAACTAAGCTTCTTCTTTGTTTTTTGTCCATAAAGGCGGAATAAAAAATGGTAATGGGTTTCGGAAAAATGCTTTTAATGTATGTGAAATCATCGTAAAAATCTTATAAAAAGGAATATTATTAGATCGCATTGCCATTAATAATGATAAGATAAAACTAACTAAGAAGTTGCTCCAACCAACCATGAAAATTGCAATAAAACCTATAATCATTGGTCCAATATCAAAATGATAGCCCATTCCTCCAATACCAATCGCGAAGTTTCCTGAAACGAAAGTAATGTGTCGAATATCGAAAGGTTGACCTGTAAAATCGCCAATCAAAAAGGCACATCCCATCATAAAACCGAATGCAACATTACCGACAACTCCTCCCATATTTTTCTCAAACCAATTCGAAATTCTTCTTCTTCTACGTTCTGAAAATGATTTCTTCAGAATTGGATGATTATAAATACGTTCTGGAATATTATGAAAACGTTGATTATTAATTGTAATTCCAGAAATTAATCCTGAAAGGAATAAGAAGACTCCAGCAATTGCTCCGAAGTAAAAAATATGCCAATCCATTATCACTACTTCTTCCCAATAATGATACGCTTTAGAATATTTTAAAACTTCTAATCCTAAGATTTCGTTGAGTAAATAAAATATTCCTAATGAAACCACAAAACCTGCAACAACATTTCCTAAAAAAGCAATCATTTGGCTTCTTACTAATTGCGCAAATAAAGTTGTAAAATCTTTCACATTCAGTTCAGAACCAGAAGTCGGCACAAGCGAACGAGCTAAACGAGCTGCTGTCATAGAAGGCTGTTTTGTAGCAAGCGTCATATGTGTCAAATAAATCGTACAGAAACCAACAGCGTAATTAATACTAAAGAAAAATGCTTTAAACAATGGCGATGTATCATGTATATTTCCAATTCCGGTTTTGATAAAACACAAAAAAGAAACAATAAAACCACCTCCACAAGCTGTCCAAAACATCTTGTTATACTCTTTGGCTGTCTGCGTAATATATTTTTCTCCTGTCTTACCATTATGATAAGTAACTAAGAAAGTGATTAAATAAACCGTAGAACCTAACTGATTACTCATAAAATTCTTTGGTGCATAAAATTCAACCCATTTCTTTGTTGCAAGACTATAGAAAGAAATTATTCCGTGTAATCTTAGTTCATTATAACTATTTAAAATTGTTTGCAAACGAACTAATTGTTGTTGCAAACGATTGATTTTTGATGCAACTTTCAATGAAATTCCTTTGTAATCTTTTTGTGTTAAAATATCATTTAACAAATGTTTACATTTCGAAATACTTTCTTTGATTTCTAACATATCAAAGCCAGCTTGTGGATTTTCGATAATGTTACTAATCTGCATCGAAAGTTTAGAGAATGGATTATCAAGATAATTAACCTCGTTACTGTAACGCATCATTTCTTTATCCGAAAATCCTCCAGTAATACGAACCGTCAAAATAGAAATTGCTTGTAAAAGCTGATTCTGAATATTGTTAACGTTTCCTTTAAAATTATCTGGTTCGATATCTTGATACAATACTTCGAAAAATTTTCGCCAACGATCTCTTGGAATAATTCGGATTGCTGATAAGTTTTTCGAATTATAAAAAATCTCATTTACCACAGAAGTTAATTCATTATTATCTTCGATATCTGGTAAAAGAGAATCCATTATTTTCTTTCGAAAAATGGATAATAAATTATCTTCCAGATGAATTCCACTATCTACTAAATAGCTAACGAAATTGATTTTCCCGAATGTATTTTGAAGTTTTTCGCGAAAAATTAATCGATATGTAGGGTTATTTTGAAGTTTAGAAATTAGATCATCTATAAAAGAAATTGAATCTGGATAATCTTTTCTTGCTTTCTCTAATAATCTTAGAAAAAAGCTCTTCTCGTATTTTTTATTTTGATCAAATATAGAGTCTAAAGCCATATTTTAATTTCTTCATTCAGAGTACAAAAGTAAAAAACTTATACTACCTAAGCAGTATAAATCAACAGAAATAAAAAAGTGATTCTTGATGAACCACTTTTTATATATTTAGAATTTAAAATTTTTCTTATCTATTGCTGGGTTGATTTTTATGTCATTAAATTTAATCACATATTCTCCTCCATCAACTGGTTTTCCTACCACTTTTGTGGCAAAAGATAATCCGTTATACGTCTTGAAATTAGAGTAATAAAGTGTTTCGTCTTTATTTTTTTCCATTACAATTTCGTACGAATTTTTATCAAAACAATATATTGTAGAATTTGTATTTTTTGTTAATTCTATTTTGTAACAGCTATTATTTTGATCGTATTTATCTACACCTAAGTATTTTACTTTAAATCCTTTTTGTTTATATTTCAAAATATCCGAATCAAAAGAGTCTGGTTTATAATCTTTTACAGCTACATTTTTCTTAGCAACTTCACTGTATGTCCATCCCATTCTACCATCATATCCTTCGTTCAAGATTTCTTTTCCATTCATCACAAACACTACTTTTTTGTTGTAAGGGCGTTGATGATAAACAATCATTGGATAAGAATCTCCAACATTTATAATGGCTTCTCCTTTTAGGATAATACTGTTCAAATTATTCCAAGCTGCTTCTCCTCCTGTTTTTTGAATATGAGTTTCGATTATTTTCTCTGCATTTTGTGCAAATGTAGTCACAGAAAATAATGAAATCATAAGCGCGCTAAACGTCAATTTCGACATAAGAACTTTTTTAATTTTTAACAATCTGTCGAACAAGATATAAAAACTAATTTAAAGTTCTGTAAAGAAATATTGTCTTTTAGTCTTTTTTAACTTCTATATGAGCCCAATTTTCACCTCTTAAAATACGGTAAACCTGACCTTGAGAAATATTAAATTGTTTTGCTAGTGTAGAAATTTTTGTTTTTCTATTTGGATCAATTAATTTCTTTTTCAGACGAATAACTTGTGCTTCTGTCAACTTACTATTTGGAATACTGTCTAAACGAGAACGTCCTTTCATCATTCTAAATAAATCCTTGTTGTGCTCTTTCCATTCGTCCAATGTTGCCCATTTCAAATTATCCATTGCGTTGTTTAATTTGTTATGATCCAAATGCACTACATATTCTTTATTGTCTTTATTTGGTAAAAAAGTTTCGGCAACCATTTTATGTACATATTTAGCTGTACGTTTTCCGTCTGCTTTTGTTACCCAAATCGCACGATAACCATTGTTAATCGCTCCTTCTAAGATTTTGTATTTATCTTGTCCTGTGTATAATTTTTTTACAAGACCATCTTTTGAAACTAAAAAGGATCTTTTTTCAATTAATCCTTCTGCTTCGTATTCTTTCCATGAATCACTCATAATCACTATTTTACTTATTTACTCCA
Source organism: Empedobacter sp. UBA6305 (assembly GCF_002440405.1). Classification (NCBI taxonomy): domain Bacteria; kingdom Pseudomonadati; phylum Bacteroidota; class Flavobacteriia; order Flavobacteriales; family Weeksellaceae; genus Empedobacter; species Empedobacter sp. UBA6305. The sequence goes on from NZ_DJTP01000034.1 coordinate 8,755, forward strand.
TTTTACAACAACATTCATACCGAAATAATTTTTTAAGTATTAATTAACTTAATTATTTCATTTCCACGTCAAGTATAGCTGATTTTAGGGCAAATATAAATCATAAAAAGTTTAAAGATTATTTTTTAACAATAGTGGATAAGTACTTTTTTGCACGCTCTAAATCTTCTGGTGTATCAATTCCTACTCCTATCGATTCGGTTTCAATCACTTTAATCTTCATTCCATATTCCAAATAACGTAATTGTTCTAATTTTTCTGCACGCTCATTTTGACGCATTTCAAGTGTTGAAAACTTCAACAAAGCTTCTTTTCTAAACGCATAAATCCCTAAATGACGAAAATAATTTGGTGTAAAATTAGTTTCACGTGCAAATGGAATTGCTGAACGCGAAAAATAAAATGCAAAATCGTTAATATCAGTGACCACTTTTACAAAATTAGGATTGTTAATATCTTCTTCCTTTGTAATGGATTCTTTTAAAGTCACCACATCTACAGTTTTTCCCAATTCTCCATCAAAAGAGGATAAAATATCTGCCAAAGCTTTTTCGTTCACAAATGGTTCATCGCCTTGCACATTCAAGATAATATCACATTCTATATCTTGTATAGCTTCAGCAATTCTATCACTTCCTGTTTCGTGATCTTTGATACTCATGATTGCTTTTCCGTTGTGCGAAACAATTTCATCAAAAATTAAATCAGAATCTGTCACCACAAAAACATCGTCAAACAAATTAGTAGCGACAACATTTTCGTACGTCATTCTTATCACAGTTTTATCGCCCAATTGTTGCATCAATTTACCTGGAAAACGTGTTGCTGCATAACGAGCTGGAATTACGGCTATTTTTTTCACAATTTTTAATTTCAAATTTCTGTAAATTTAAAATAGATTCGGCTGAAATGCTTCTTTAATCAACAAAATAATTATAGTATCTTTGCTAAAATAAATTTTCTGTATGAAGATTGCTTTCAAAATTTTGTTATTTTTGATTTCATTAGGATTAATATATATCTTAATCAACGAGTTAAAAATTCAAGGATAAAGAAAAATTTATGTCAAAAACAACTCAACATTCGTTAGCGATTTTACTATCTCACGATATGCTTAGTTATATTACCAAAACAACCGACGGAGAAACGACTTCGTACTCGGATGTGTATGACTATTCGGTAGATTTTACAAATCTTAACAAAACGGAAATTGAGATTGAACATGAATTGCGTTCTAATTTGACTTTGCTACAAGAATATGATTATGTGCATATTTGTTTTTTGTCGACAACTGTAAATGTTGTTCCAAATCACTTTGCGCACAAACCTTTTGAGGAATTGTTATCACTTTCTAACTATAGTCCTGTAAAATTAGCGATCGATTGTCCTTTGGAAAATGTAGATGCATCAATTATCTACAATATTCATTATCCACTAAAAGATATTTTGCTTTCATTACCGAATTTGCAAAATGCGCGTTTGTATCATTCGGGCAAATTCTTGGTAGATTATGGAATGATTAATTCTAAAAACGATGAAATTTATATCAATTTAATGCATCAAAAATTAGAAGTTTGCGTGTTGAGCAATGGAGAATTTATTTTTTATAATCTATTTGAAACAAAAACGAAAGAAGACTTTTTGTTTTACATTTTGTATACATTAAATCAATTAAATATTAGTCCAAATACCGTTTCATTGTATGCTTTTGGCGATATCTTAAATTCGCCAGATTTTTACGAAACTTTACAAAAATATGTGCGTCATATTTCGTTTAACGAAGCAGACAAACAACTTGGGCAATATTTTACATTATATAAATTATTCGAATGCGAATCATTTCAGGAACATTAAAAGGAAAAAGAATCACAGCACCAACCAACTTGCCGGTGCGCCCAACAACAGACTTCGCGAAAGAAGCTTTATTTAATATCTTAAACAACGAATGGTATTTCGACGAAATTACCGTTTTAGATTTATTCTCTGGAATTGGAAGTATTTCATTAGAATTTGCTTCACGTGGAGCAAAAAAAGTAACTTCGGTTGATAATTTCTACGGTTGTGTAAAATTTTTGGACGAAACAGCGAAACAATTAAAATTAGATGATATTATTTCTACTGTAAAAAGTGATGTCATTAAATATTTGGACAAGCAACCAATCAAAAAGTTTGATATTATTTTTGCTGATCCTCCTTACGATTTGGATGTAGAAACTTACAAAAAAATCCCAAATTTGGTTATCGATAATCAATGGTTAGAAGAAGGTGGAAATTTTGTTTTAGAACACCCATCAAGCATTTCTTTTGAAGAGCATCCAAACTTTGTACAACACAAAAAATACGGAAACGTACACTTCTCTTTTTTCGAGTAAACATCCATTTTCTTAAAATATTTAACAAAATCGACTGATAGATGATATCTATCAGTCGATTTCTTTTTTTTATTTATACTAAGTCTAATTAAATTTGCACTATTAATTTTATTTAGAATAAATATATATAACATATGAAACGAAATAATCTTCTACTTGCGTCAATTACTCTGCTTAGTTTTTCTACGGCATTTGCTCAAGAAACAACGAAAGAGAAAAAAGATTCAATTAGCAATCTACAAGAAGTTGAAATTTTTGGAGATCGTAACAAGAATCAAAGAGGTTTAGAAACAATTACACGTTTTCCTGCAAATCCTCAAAATCAAGTTCAATCTATTTCAATTATTTCTGAAAAGTTAATTGAAGAACAAGGTGCACAAACAATTACAGATGCTACTCGTAATGTACCAGGTGTTACGTTATTTGGAAGTTATGGAGGTATTCGCGAGTCGATGTCTATTCGTGGATATAGAGGAGTTCCTGTCTTAAAAAATGGTGTTCGTATGGACTCTGATTTCCGTACAGGATCTGCTGTTATTGATATGGCTGGTGTAGAATCTATTCAAGTTATTCGTGGTTCTGCTGCGGTTACACAAGGAATTGGAAATGGATTAGGTTCTGCTGGAGGTGTAATTAACGTTACAACAAAAACGCCACGTTACATCAACCAAGGACATATTTCTGCTCAATATGGAAGCTGGAATACTTTCCGTTCTACATATGATATTCAACGAACAGTTACAGAAGATAAAAATTTAGCTTTCCGTTTAACAGGTTCATATAACAATGGAGATAGTTATAGAGATGTTATTAACAGTAATTCTTTCTATGTAAATCCATCTATGGCTTGGAAAATTGATGATAAAACTGAATTTGTTGCTGAGTTTGATTATTACAAAGGAGATAAAACGCCAGATCGTGGAACTATCAATTTAGGAGATAATTTTACTGAAGCTTTATACGATATCGGTGATAAATTTATGGGATATGATATCGATAATACCGAAATCAAAAACTATTCTTACGCTGCTCGTATTACAAGACAGTTAACAAATAATATTAGTGCTAGAGTTGCTTACTTTAGTAACTTCTACAACAGTGACCAATTAGGAGCAACGTTAGCTTCACCAAAAGGAAGTACAGAATATAACATTCGTAATCGTGGATTAGGTCGTTCTTTTAGAGATGATAGAAACTCGACTTTACAAATTGACTTGATTGGTAAAGATATGAGATTTGGTGATTTCAAATGGAATTGGCAAGCTGGATATGATTATACAATCAACCGTTTAGAAACAAGAACTGCAGATGGTATCGGAACTATTGATCAAATTGATGTTTTCAAAGATATTAACCATTCGATCAACTTAACTCCTGAGCAAGAAGCTAAATTAGCTTGGAACAAAGACAAAACAAATCTATCAAGAGGTTATTCTTACGGATTTATGACACAACATCATTTCTCTTATAAAGATTTAATCACATTTGTTGGAGGTTTACGTTATAGCTATTTAATCGATAACCACGATGGTGTTGTAGATCCTGTTGTTGGTTTAGTTGTTTCTCCTTGGAGAAATGTAAATGCTTACATTACTTATGCAACAAACACAAGTTTACGCTCTGCTTTAAACATTATGACTGATGGAAGCAAAGCTGGACCTTCTGTTACAGATCAAGTAGAAGTTGGTGTTAAAACACAATGGTTCAACGACCGTTTACGTGCAAACGTAGTTTACTTCAACATGAACAACGATAACTTAACATTCGAAACATACGAAAATCAAACAGCAACTGGTTTATACGAAAAAGCTGGTAATTTGAGACGTAAAGGTATCGAGTTTGAAGTTGCTGGTCGTCCATTACCAAACTTACAAGTTATGTTAGGATATGCATACTTAGATGCTGGTTACCACGATTCTCCTCAATATGTAGAAGATTCAAGACCATCTAATGCGCCTTACAATACAGCAAATGCTTGGGTTCAATATAAATTTATTGAAAATAATTTCTTGAATGGTTTCACTGTTTCTGCTGGTGTTTACTACGTAGGTTCAAGACCATCTAACGAACAAAGTTTAGATCGTGATGCTCATGGTAATTTCTACGGAGGAAGCAAACCTTTCTTATTGCCAGATTATTATACATTAAATGCGCAAGTTGGATATTCTATGAAAAGATTTGACTTCCGTTTATTCTTTAATAACATTACAGATCAGTTAGGATACAATTCTTACTTCCGTGGAGGTTACATCAACCAAATCGATCCATTTAATATGGCTGCACAAGTAAATTTCAAATTCTAATTTTCTCAGAGTTAAACATATTTTTAGCATTTATTTAATAGGAAAACGACAGTTTTATAAACTGTCGTTTTTATTTTGGATAGAATTGACTAACTTTCGTCAAAATTTTTCTTAAAACATGAAAACAAAAATTACTGCTTTATTGATATTCTTTTGTTCGATTTTTACATTTGCACAAACAGAAAATACGCTAAAATCTATTCCAGAATTTTCTTTTGTAAAAATGCAATCCGAAGGAATTTTCAGTTCAAAAGATATCAAAAAAGGAAAACAAACGTTAATCGTTTTATATTCGCCAACATGTATTCACTGCCAATTAGCCTTGAATCATTTTAGCAATAATTACGAAGAACATTTAAAAAACACTCAGATTATTTTGGTTTCTGAATACGAAGCAAAAGACGCTATCCCTTTCCTAAAAGAGCACGCATCTAATTTTGTAAACAATAAAAATGTAGAATTATTATATGATTCTAATTACGAATTTGGTCCAATTTTTCAACCAACTTCTATTCCTACATTTTATTTATTCGACAAGGATAAAAATCTTGTTACAATCAAAAAAGGTTCTGTAGAAGCAAATCAAATTTTTAAATATTTGAAATAATTTAAAAATTAATCCATAAAAAAAATCCACTCAATTGAGTGGATTTTTTTGTTATATCTAATCGATGATTATTTACCTTGTTGTGCTTGAGCTTCGAATTGTTTTTGTAATTCTTTAATTTGCTCTTCAGATAAACCTTGTCCTCCTTGCGCACCTGGTTGACCTTGTGGCGCTGGTTGACCTTCTTTAAAGTCTACTAATTCTACTTCGAACTCTAATGCTTGGTTTGGTCCAATTTGTCCTCCAGGAGCTCCCATTTCACCGTAACCTAAGTTAGCTGGAATATAGAATTTGTATTTAGATCCTTTAGACATTAATTGTAAACCTTCTGACCATCCTGGAATAACTTGGTTCAAAGGAAATTCTACACCTCCTTTAGCTTCAGGGTTTTTATCTGTACTGTCAAAAGTTTTACCAGTAGCTAAAATTTTACCAGTATATTTTACTTTAACAATACTATTAATGTTTGGTTTAGCACCTGTTCCTTCTTTTTCTACAACATAAACTAATCCAGAAGCAGTTGTTTTAGCACCAGAAGTTTTTTTCTTCTCGTCTACTAATTTTTTAGACTCGTCTGCATTTTTCTTAACCAAGTTTTGTTGGTGATTTTTTGCATACGTATCTAAAATTCCCATTCCCGCTTCTTGTGTAATCAACAATTTTTTGTGACGTACAACATCCATAATCCCTTGAACAATAATATCCTTGTCCATTTGATCTAATTGTTGTTGGTTAATAACCGTCTCAATTTGCTGACCAACTTGTTGACCAATCGCGTAAGATTCTCTACCTTCTTTACCTGCTTTTAAGTAATCGCGGATCCCTTTTTCTAATTGATCGTAGTTGATACTATCAGTTTCAACTAAACGTCCTCCAAGACCTTTGATTTGCTCACCAAGACCAGTTCCGAAAGCATAAGAAGCTTTTTGATCTTCGCTTTCTAATTTGTCTACAGATTTTCCTTTGTTACAAGACACTAACGACGCAACAACAAAAATCCCTAAAAGAACTTTTTTCATTATTTATAAAAATTTATTGCAAGTTTAATAAGAAACTTTCATTAATCATACAAATCTAAACCAAATTCTTCTTTTAATTTTAACAAAATCGGGTTTTTATCTGATAATTTCTCAAATTTTTCTTTGTTTGATAAGATATGATTCGTTGCTTCCTTCTCAGAAAACTTAATTTGAATACTAAAATAGTGATTCTTAAGGAATGCTCTCAAACTATTTCTGATTCGATCACGGTATTCCTCAAATTCTTGTTCCGATGAATGAGAAGTAAATTCGAAAATAATTTCATCACCTTCCAAGCCAAGTTCAGTTGTCATCAAAGCATTATAGGACGGAATATTATGTTCGATTTTTAATCGATCCAAAAATCTTTTCCAGCCTTCTTTTACTTGATCCAATGTAAACTTTTCTCGAGGCAAATCATTTCGTAAAATCTCCTCTTGATGTTCTTCTACTTTTGCTCCAGGCAAAGCCATCTTAAGACTAAACGACGAATTACCATTTGTTCTAATCGGTTTTGAAGCACGCGTATATTCTTTGACTTCTTCTGAAATCGAAGTTTTAACGTGTTGCGTATTTACCTGTTGTGAAGTTTGTCCATTTTGAGGAATAGAATTATTTTGCTGAATTTGAAGAACTTCAATTTTAGAAGTTTGTTGTTCAGAAAAATAAAACGTTGGCGGAACTATCCTATACTTTTTTTTTTAAGCCCGTTTTCTTCTGCCGTTAACGAAGCCAATTGCATCAATGCAATTTCAACTGTTAAACGAGGATTCTTACTCGATTTGTAGTTTAAATCGGCCTCATTACAAATTTCAATTGCTCCAAATAAAAACGTTGCTGAACATTTTTGTGCATGCTCCAAATATTTTGCTTTTATACGCTCACCAACTTCCAACAAACTTACTGTATTAGCTGTTTTCGCCATCAATAAATCTCGGAAATGAGCGCCCAAACCGCAAATAAATAAATGTGCATCAAAACCTTTGTTCAAAATATCATTCAATTGCAACATCGCTTGCGGAATATCATTTTCCAAACACGCGTCTGTCATCTTGAAGTAATAATCGTAATCTAATACATTCAAGTTTTCTGCTACTGAAGAATAGGTCAAATTTTTATTGGTAAAAGTTGACATTCTATCAAAGATTGATAAAGAATCGCGTAACGCACCATCTGCTTTTTGAGCAATCAAATGCAATGCATCATCTTCAAAAGTTACTTGTTCTTTTTCAGCAACATTTTTCAAATGCCCTTTGATGTCTTCAACTCCAATTCGTTTGAAATCATAAATCTGACAACGAGAAAGAATAGTAGGAATAATTTTATGTTTTTCTGTAGTTGCCAAAATGAAAATAGCGTGCGCTGGTGGCTCTTCTAAGGTTTTCAGAAACGCATTGAAAGCAGCTGTTGACAACATATGAACCTCATCAATAATGTAGACACGATATTTCCCAATTTGAGGAACAATACGTACTTGATCGATTAAATTTCTGATATCATCAACCGAATTATTAGATGCCGCATCCAACTCAAAAATATTGAAAGCAAAATCTTGATCGCCTTCTACTCCATTTTCTTCGTTGATTTTACGTGCTAAAATTCGAGCACATGTTGTTTTTCCAACACCTCTTGGTCCACAAAATAAAAGAGCTTGTGGCAATTGATTTGACTTTATCGCTTGCTCCAAAGTATTTGTAATAGACGCTTGTCCAACTACATCTTCAAAATTTAACGGGCGATATTTTCTGGCTGAAACAACAAAATTTTCCATACTATTGGCAAATATAATGGTTATAATTTTAAGAATTAAATCTATTCATTTTTTTTAATTTTTTTTCTGTCAAAACGAATGTTAAAAAACAAAAGGTAGTCATACAACCTAGTGAAATAATTGAAGCAAAGATGTAATTTATTTCAAATAAAAGTCCTGATAAGGCAATTAATAAAAAAATTACTCCAAAATAAAACATAATTTTTCTGGAATATTTTTGTGCAAAATTCCAATTCTCAATATTTTTCATTGATAAGTTTGACCTATAACCATATAATGGATTAATATTTTTTGCAGGAAAAATTAATTGTACAATTCCCATAATTATAAATATTAGACCAAATAATAAGGATAAAATAAAAAAAGGGCTTTCTGTATTCATCATAAAAAAAAATTAAATCATCTTAGTCTTTATCATTTTATATAAAATTAAATACTTTTCGTTAGATTCGTACTTTTAGATTTATTATTTTTGCTTCAATTATACTCAACCTTAAAATGGCTATAAAAAACACACAGGAAACACCAAAAACTCCTAAAAAACAAATCGTCAAAACAATTATAGGTATACTGTTTTTAGTAATCGGTTTATTACTATTAGCTTCGTTTATTTCTTATTTTTTTAATGGTTTTATGGATCAGAGCCAAATCTCTGATTTATTAGATAAAAGTCAAACCGCCGAAAATATTTTCGGGAAGTTTGGCGCATTATTAGGTGAAACATTCATTTTGCAAGGAATCGGAATTGTTTCATTTTTTGTCCCAGTCTTCTTTATTCTCTTAGGAGTTAAAGTTGCTACAAATTGGAAAAAAATTAAGCCTTTCACAACGCTTTATCAAAGCATTTTCTTCATGATTTGGTTGCCAATATTTTTTGGTTGTATTTTACCAACTCAACACATGTTTTCTGGCGTAATGGGATTTGAAATTAATGATTTCCTAAATAGCTTTATTGGTAAATGGGGTGTAATTTTATTGCTTTTCGTTAGTTTATTGATTTATTGTGTCATTCATTTCCGAATGACGTATCAATCTATCCAAGAAAAAATGGAAGAACGTGCGAAACAAAAAGAAATTGAGCGCATAGAAAAAGAGCAAGAAAAAATCAAGAGAGAACAGCTTGAATTAAGAAAACGTAAGGAAAAAGAAGAACAAGAAAAGATAAATAAATTCAATCAAGATGCTGAAAAGCAACAAGAAGATAGTTTATCGCAAGAATTAGAATTGATAGAACAACAAGAGAAAGAAGCAATTCAATCTCATAAAGTAAATCCAAACGAAGCATTTCATCAAGAATTTAAAATTAATCAACCAAAAGAGGAAGAAACAATCGAAGAAACTCCACTTAATATTACAGAATTAGTGGTTGAAGATTTGGCAGATGATGAGGAAGAAAATAATCAAGTAGATTTTTTATCAATTAATGATGAAGAAAATTTAGAAACAGAAATTCAACCAACTCAAAACTCTTCTGAAAATGGATTAGAATTAAAAGTTCAACACGTTGATGAAGAAGAAGAATTTGAAGCGACTTCTGCTCGATTGGTACAAGAGCAAGGTGAATACAATCAACGTTTAGATTTACCAAATTATCAATTTCCTCCTATTTCATTGTTAAAAAAATATGACAACGGAAATACCTTAATTGATCAAAAAGAATTAGAAACGAACAAAAATAGAATTGTCGAAACCTTAGGAAACTATGGAATCGGAATCGATGAAATTTCTGCAACAATCGGTCCTACAGTTACATTGTACGAAATTGTACCAAAAGCTGGTGTTCGTATTTCTAAAATCAAAAATCTTGAGGACGATATTGCCTTAAGTTTGGCTGCGCTTGGTATTCGTATTATTGCGCCGATTCCTGGAAAAGGAACAATTGGTATTGAGGTTCCAAATTCTAATCCTTCGATGGTTTCCATGCATTCGGTAATTGCTTCTCAAAAGTTCCAAAATGCTGATATGGAATTGCCAATTGCTTTCGGGAAAACAATTACGAACGAAACCTTTGTTGCCGATTTAGCAAAAATGCCTCATTTGTTGATGGCTGGTGCAACGGGACAAGGTAAATCGGTTGGTTTGAATGCAATTATCGCTTCGTTAATCTATAAAAAACATCCATCTGAATTAAAATTTGTGATGGTCGATCCAAAGAAAGTTGAGCTTACTTTATATTCTAAAATCGAGCGTCATTATTTAGCAAAATTACCAGATTCGGAAGAAGCAATTATCACAGATAATACAAAAGTAATTAACACGTTAAATTCACTTTGTATTGAAATGGATGATCGTTACGAATTATTGAAAAATGCTTTCGTTCGAAATATCAAAGAATATAACGCGAAGTTCAAACAACGTAAATTAAATCCAGAAGCTGGTCACAGATTCTTACCATATATTGTATTAATCGTGGATGAGTTTGCAGATTTGATTATGACAGCTGGTAAAGAAGTTGAATTACCGATTGCTCGTTTAGCTCAGTTGGCTCGTGCTGTTGGTATTCACTTGATTGTTGCAACTCAACGTCCGTCTGTAAATGTGATTACAGGAACAATTAAAGCCAATTTCCCAGGACGTGTCGCTTTCCGTGTAACGTCAAAAATCGATTCGAGAACGATTTTAGATTCGCAAGGAGCCGATCAATTAATTGGTAAAGGTGATATGTTGTACACCACTGGAAACGAATTAATTCGCTTACAATGTGCGTTTGTTGATACACCAGAAGTCGATAAAATCACCGAATTTATTGGTGAACAACGTGGTTATCCAGATGCAATGCATTTACCAGAATATGTTGGTGAAGAAGGTGGATCTAATTTAGATATTGATTTATCTGATCGTGATGTACTTTTTGAAGATGCTGCACGATTAATTGTAATGAATCAACAAGGTTCCGCGTCTTTATTACAACGAAAATTAAAATTAGGATATAATCGCGCCGGACGATTAATTGATCAATTGGAAGCTGCTGGAATTGTTGGTCCTTTCGAAGGAAGTAAAGCAAGACAGGTATTGATACAAGATGACATGAGTTTGGAACAGTTGTTGAATAATTTGAACTAAAATTTATTAAAAACAGATAGAAAATTAAATTGTATGAAAAAGATAATCTATTCTTTCATACTCTTATTAGTAGGGGTTGGAACATTAAACGCTCAATCAGCAAAACAAATCTTAGACAAAGTTTACGCTAAATATACCAACGCAAACTCGTATTACATCAAATTTGATTTTAGCCATAATGCAAATGGAAAATCAACAAGTCGTTCGGGAGAAGTTTTTGCAATGAAGCAAAAATTTAACTTGAATGTAGGCGATATCAACCAAATTTTTACAGGAACAAAATTATATACAATTGCAAAAGATGACAAAGAAGTAACTATTTCTGATGCATCTAACACAGATGATTTCTTAACACCAACTAAAGTTTTGAACACGTATCGTACTAATTTCACCTACGCTTTAACAGATAAAAAAACGGTTGGAGGAAAAACAATTCAGTATATAAAATTAACTCCAACTAAAACTTCAACAATCAAATATTCGGTTTTAGGAGTCAATACAGCGAATAATGAAATCTACGATTACAAGGAATATGGTAAAAATGGTGATACAACATCAATCATTGTAAAAGATTACGTTCAAAATTTACTTATTCACAAAAGTTACTTTAACTTTGACCAAAAGAAATATAAGTCGCAAGGCTATATGATTACTCAATTATAATCAATGTTAAAAAAACTTGACTGGTATATAATCAAGACCTTTTTAGGTCCATTTTTTTTCATATTTAGTGTTCTATTTTTCATCTTTATCGTGCAATTTGCATGGCAACAAATGGAAAAATTTGTTGGAAAAGGTTTAGAATGGTACACTATTACCGAATTACTTTTTTGGTTAGGAATTAACGTTATTCAGCTTGTATTACCGCTTACAATCCTTTTGGGGTCTATCATGACCATGGGAGGTTTTGGAGAACGATACGAATTAGCTGCAATGAAAGCGTCTGGAATTTCACTTACCAGAATCCTTGCACCATTGTTTACGTTAGTTGCTTTAATGTCTGTCGGATTGTATTTTTTCGGGGACAAAGTAATGCCTTATTCCCAACAAAAAGCGCGAACAATGTACTTCAATATCTTACAAACCAAACCAACGGTAAGTATGAAAGAAGGCGTTTTTATCGAAACCGTTCCAGGATTTCAAATGAAAATAAATAAAGTTTCGGGTGAAAATTCAGAAAAATTAGAAGATGTTTTTGTTCATCAAAATGCACCGTTTGGTGAAAATACGATGACAATTATTTCTAAAAGAGGAAATCTTGCGCCAGACAAAAACGATAATCATTATCTAAAAATGGAACTTTTTGATGGAATTGCTTATACCGATAATATCAAAAATAAAAACTTTGATCAACGCAAACGTCAAGAAAATCAATATACTAAATTTGATACATTAAACTATTATATTGACATTTCGGATATTTTAAATTCTGGTAAAGACGAAGACCCAGGAAACTCTTATAAATATTTGGACGGAAAAGGTTTAAGACATCTTATCGATTCATTAAACACAGATTATAAGAAGTATTACAAAGATTTGAAAACGAATATGTTTAATCAAAACTATTTCTATTCAATCAAAATAAAAGATATTGATACGGTAAAAACAAATATGATTTTTGACTTGAAAGAGCGAAATCGTCAAGAACAAGATCAAGTGCTTAATCAAGCTATACAAATGGTAAATCGTGATCAAGAAAATATGACGTTTTCTGAACAAGAAATTGTAAACAGAGAAAAGTTATATTCAAAAGTAAATATTCATTACCAACGAAATTTCTCGTATGCAGTAACATGTATTATTTTCTTTTTGATTGGATCATCATTAGGTGCAATCGTAAAAAAAGGAGGAATTGGAATGCCAGTTGTCATCTCAATTATCATTTTCGTTATTTATTTCATTCTTAATTTCTCGGCAGAAAATATGGCGAAAAACGGAAAATTAGATCCAACTTTTGCCGCTTGGGCAGCTAATATTATTGCGCTTCCGTTCTCTATTTTGTTTAGTTACAAAGCCAATCAAGATTCTGGATTATTTGATATCAGTATTTACGTTGATCCAATTGTAAAATACTTTAATAAGTTTAAGAAAACAAACAAAAACGAGGAGCATTCTCGTTATCAATAACATAAAACAATGGAAAATAGATCATCTCAATTAAACACAATTGAAGAAGCTTTAGAAGATTTAAAACAAGGAAAAGTTATCATTGTAGTTGACGATGAAGATCGTGAAAATGAAGGAGATTTCCTATGTATCGCCGAATTTGCAACGCCAGAAGTTATTAACTTTATGGTTACGCACGGACGCGGATTAGTTTGTACACCACTTACACAACAAAGATGTAAAGCATTAGGTTTGGACCTTATGGTTGGGCACAATACTGCAATTTACGAAACTAATTTTACGGTTTCTGTGGATCTACAAGGTCACGGATGTACGACAGGAATTTCGGCTTCTGATCGTTCTAAAACTATTCAAGCTTTAATTGACGAAAATACAAATCCAGATGATTTAGGAAAACCAGGACATATTTTCCCATTAATTGCAAAAGATGGTGGAGTTTTGGTTCGAATGGGACATACAGAAGCTGCTGTTGATTTGGCACGCATGGCAGGATATTATCCTGCTGGATGTATTGTCGAAATCTTGAAAGAAGATGGAGAAATGGCTCGCTTGCCAGAATTGTTAGAGATTGCAAAGAAATTTGATCTTAAAATTGTTTCGATTGAAGATTTGATTGCTTACCGATTAGAAAATGAATCCTTGGTAAAACGTATCGAGCAATTTCCTGCAAAAACAAGATTCGGAGAATATGAATTAATCGCTTATCAACAAACAACAAATAATCAAGTTCACTTCGCTTTGAAAAAAGGAAAATGGACAAAAGATGATGTAGTTCCAGTTCGTGTAAAATCGACAAATAGCTACTATGATTTGTTTAGCGCTTTACAAAACGGCGAAACACCATTGTTAGAAAAAACAATGAACATCATCAATGAAGAAGAAAAAGGTGTTGTAATTTTTATTAATAACATTCAAAGTTCTGAGTTGATTGAACAAAAATTAGAGATTTTCAAAAGTTTTTCTGAAGGAAAATCTAAATCAGGTGTTTTACCAGCCGATGAAAAAGATCACGGAATTGGCTCTCAAATCATCAAAGATTTAGGCATCCAAAAAATGAATTTGATTACACGCACTTTAGAAGAACCACATACGACGCAATACGGTTTGGAAATTGTAAAATGTACTAAATTGTAAGAAATAATTCATCACAATATACAAAAGCAGTTCTGAGAAGAGCTGCTTTTTTTTTTGAATCATTTTGTAACTTTTTGATTAAATTGACATCTCATATAAAAACACAATATGCAAAATAAAACTTTAGCTTTAATATTTTTTATTCTTACGAGTATTTCATTTGGACAAAATTCAATAGCTAATAAAATTTACACTTCTGATATAGATAATTTCTGGATAGCTTTTGATAGTATTCAAACTACAAATAATTATTCACAAAAAATAAAATTCATTAATACTTTATACATTGATAAAGGGACAAAAGGTTTAAAATCCTTTATGAAAGTAAGAGATTATAATGATACTCTTTATATTAAACTTATTGATAATTATCCTAAGTTTTGGAATTCTATTAGACCTAATACACTTACCATAAAAAATAAAACAAAAGAATTAACTAAAGCTGTAAAAAAACTAAAAAAACTATATCCTGAGCTAAAAGAAGGAGAAATGTATTTTACAATTGGTGGCTTGCGTTCAGGTGGAACTTTATATGAAAATATGGTTTTAGTTGGTTCTGAAATCGCTACAGGAATTCCAAAAACAGATGTTTCAGAATTTGAAAATGATTGGCTAAAAAATGTTTTTGCGAAGCAATCACTTGATAATATTATTTCACTAAATATTCATGAATATGTACACACACAACAAAAACCAAATGAAAACAACTCATTATTACACCATACCCTAAAAGAAGGTTCGTGCGATTTTATTACAGAGCTTGTTTTAGGAGAACCAATTGAAAAACAATATATTTTTTATGGAAAACAGCACTTCGATGATTTGAAAAAACAATTTAAAGAAGAGATGTTTATAGATGATTTTTCAAATTGGTTATACAATGGAGGACAAAAGGGTGAAGCTGCTGATCTGGGATATTTTATTGGATATGAAATATGTAAATCATATTACAATCAAGCTAAAAATAAAAAACAAGCGATAAAAGATATTATTGAACTGAATTATCAAGATGAAAAAGAAGTTGAAAATTTTCTAAGAAAATCTGGTTTTTACGAAGAAGGTTTTGATAAAGATCAATTAATAAAAGAATACGAAAAAAAACAACCTTATATCATAAAAATTGAGCCTTTCGAAAATGGTTCAACAAATATAGATTCATCTATCAAAGAATTTAAAATTATATTTTCTAAACCAATGAATCCAAAAGAATATTCAATAAGATTCTCAAAAAAAGGAAAAGAGTATAGTCCTAAGTTTACAAAAATCAATTTCTCTAATGATAACACTACATTCGTAATAACTATGGAATTAACTCCAACTAAAGAATATGAATTTGTAATTTCAAATGGTTTCAAATCAGAAGATGGCTACCCATTAAAATTAGACAACAATGAATTAATTATTAATTTTAAAACTCAATAATACAAAAAAAGCTTCTCGAAATCGAGAAGCTTTCTTATTAATAATCATCATAATATTTAATGCGCATAATGTTTACGAGAAACAAAATGCAGAATTTTTTGAACTAATTTCGTGTTTTTATAAAGATTCCAGTTCATTAATAAAACACTGAACAAAATTACTGCCAAACCGTAAATTTGCAAATGAGTTACGACATCATCTGTAAAAAAATAACTCAATGCAACGGCTACAATAGGGTTTACATACGCATAAGTAGAAACTTCCACAGCTGGTCGATATTGCAACAACCAAACGTAAGAACCAAAAGCAAGAATAGAGCCAAAAGTTGTTAAATAAACCATTGCCAACCAATCTTCTGTCACTACATTCGCAAAATTGAAATTAGCATATTCTCCATTGAAGATTGCAACTGTATTAAACAAAACACCAGCAGTAATCATTTGCCAAGCCGTTTTGACCATGATGTTCAAATCTTCTTTTGGCTTTGTAACTTCTTTTTTCTGCTTTTCTGTTACATATTTTGAATACAAAGAACCTAACGTCCAAGCAATCGAACAAAAGATCAGAACAATCAACCCAATCATATTTAAGAACTGCTGATCTGCATCTGCGTGCACAGTGATTGTTTGTTCATAGAATAACATCAAAACTCCAACAAAACCTAACAAAACACCTAAAATCGTAGGAATACTTGAAAAATTTTGTTTCCATTTCGGTTTATCTAACACAATAAACCAAATTGCTGCCGATGCTGCCATAATTGCAACAATTCCACTTGGTAAAAATTGTTCGGACCAAATAATCCCAGCCATATCAATAAACAACAACATAAAACCTGTAAACATACATTGTTTCACTATTTGTTTATCCCACAGCTTGTAACCTTTCAATTTACAATATCCCATCAACATTGTGCTCGCCGCAATAAAGCGAAACGAACCCAAAATAAACGGACTAAAACCATGCAAAGCCTTATCTATAAAAAAATAAGTTGATCCCCAAACTACATAAACCACGAAATACGCTGCAATAATCAGTCACTTACTTGGTTGATTCCCTTTCATTCAATCTCTATTTTTTAAATCGTTGGTATAACGATATTTTGTTCTTCTTTTATTGTTTGTAAAACTATAGTTGTACGCGTAGAAGTGATTCCGCCAATTTTACTCAAATGTTTGCGCATCAATTCCACCAAACCTTCGTTATCAGAAGTTCTCACTTTGATTAGATAACCATCTTCTCCAGCAATATCATGAACCTCTAAAACTTCTGGAATTTCGGCAAGTTGTCTTCCTACTGTTTCATCGCCGATAATATCTACGGTCTTGATAAACATATACGAAAGTAATTTTTGTCCAACTGCCACTGGATTTATTTTTGCGTGATAAGCCAAAATAACTTGCTTATTTTCAAGCTTTTTCACACGTTCTAATATTCCAGAAGGTGCCATTCCCAATTCTCTTGCGATATCTGCATTGTTAATGCGTGCATTATCTTGCATTAATCGCATGATTTTCAAATCAGTAGCATCTAAATTAAATTCTATCTTTTCCATTTCGACTGCAAAATTAAGATTATTTTGAATAATATTCAAAAAATATATTAAAAATTGTATCTTATTCTTGATATTATTTTAAACTGTAAATTAAATTCATTTTAAATTCCAGAAAAAACATCTTTATTCAAAAGAAAAGGCTGCTCAAAATTGAGCAGCCTTTCTATTATTTTAAAAAATTTCGGTTAGAGAATTAGTTTCCTCCTTCTTCCATTTTCTTTTTCAATGCAGCTAATTCATCGATATCTCCTAAAGTAGAAGTTTCGATTGTATTAGATGAATTGTTGTTGTTATTGTTGTTAGATGATCTCTCAGCTTTAACTTCTTCCTCACGGAAAGTTGCTGTATGAGAAACTACTACACGACGGAATTCTTTGTTGAACTCGATAACTTTGAAAGATGTTTCTTCACCTTTTTTGATACGAGATCCGTCTTCTTTCTCTAATGTACGAGCTGGAGCGAAAGCTTCAACGTCAGCATCTTCGAATTGAACTGTAGCACCTTTGTCAAATACATCAACTGCAACTCCTGTGTGAACTGTACCTACTGCATATTTAGCTTCGTACTGATCCCATGGGTTTTCAGTTAATTGTTTGTGACCTAAAGATAAACGACGAGCTTCTACGTCTAATTCTAAAACTACTACGTCTAAGATATCATCAACTGCACAGAATTCTGATGGGTGTTTGATTTTCTTAGTCCAAGATAAGTCAGAAATGTAGATTAATCCGTCAACACCTTCTTCTAATTCTACGAATACACCGAAGTTAGTGAAGTTACGAACTTTACCTTTGTGAGTAGAACCTACTGGGTATTTAGTTGTAATATCTGTCCAAGGATCTGGAGTTAATTGTTTGATACCTAAAGACATTTTTCTTTCTTCTCTATCTAAAGTTAAAACTACTGCTTCAACCTCATCACCTACTTTTACGAAATCTTGAGCAGAACGTAAGTGAGTAGACCATGACATTTCAGAAACGTGGATTAAACCTTCTACACCTGGAGCAACCTCAACGAATGCACCGTAGTCAGCTAAAACAACTACTTTTCCTTTAACTTTATCACCAACTTTGATATCAGCATCTAAAGCATCCCATGGATGAGCCTCTAATTGTTTAATACCTAATTGGATACGAGATTTATCTTCGTCGAAATCTAAGATTACAACGTTGATTTTTTGTCCATCTTCTAAGATTTCAGATGGGTGGTTGATACGAGACCAAGATAAGTCAGTGATGTGGATTAAACCATCAACACCTCCTAAGTCTACGAATACACCGTAAGATGTGATGTTTTTAACTTCACCTTCTAATACTTGTCCTTTCTCTAATTGAGCAACGATTTCTTTTTTCTGAACTTCGATATCAGCCTCGATTAACGCTTTGTGAGAAACTACTACGTTTTTGAATTCTGGGTTGATTTTAACAACTTTGAACTCCATAGTTTTTCCTACGAATTGTTCGTAATCACGAATTGGTTTAACATCGATTTGAGAACCTGGTAAGAAAGCTTCAATTCCGAATACGTCAACGATCATACCACCTTTAGTACGAGCTTTGATGTAACCGTTAACAATTTCTTGAGAATCGTGTGCTTTGTTAACAGCATCCCATGCATTTAATGTACGAGCTTTTTTGTGAGATAAAATTAATTGTCCATTTTTATCTTCACGTTGATCAACCATTACTTCAACGATATCCCCAACTTTCAAGTCTGAGTTGTAACGGAATTCGTTTAATGAAATAACACCTTCTGATTTGAAGTTGATGTCAACGATAGCTTCTTTATCTGTAATACGTACAACTTGTCCTTTGAATACTTCATTCTCATGTAAGTCTTCTAAAGTTGTATCGTACATTTGCTCTAATTCAGCTTTTTCTTTACGATCTTCTTCGTTTAATCCTGATTCGAAAGATTCCCAATCAAATGATTCTGGCGCTACGTTTGCATTTGCAGACGCATCTAATACTGGAGTGTTTAATACAACTTCTTGTACTTCCTCTTGTTTTGTTTCTTTAGACATAATTCTAAAAATTTGTATCTCAATCTATTTTATTTCGGAATCTTCAAATGCAAATAAATGACCGAGAGATGTTTAACTTAATAATTAATCGCTTGATTCCTAAACCATTTTAGCGAGTGCAAAGATAAACAATAATATTTTAATATTTGGAATAATTTTAGATTCAACTCAAAGAAATTTAAGATTTTATAAACGAATTACACTCTTGTTTATTCGTAACTTGTAATCGAATCTCAACTTTATGGATAGTCTAAAGAAAATAAAACGATTTTCTAAAATCGTAAAAGTCGTTTCGAAATATGGTTTTGAAGAAATACTTTCTCGCGGAAATGATTTGTTCCATTCTGACCAAAACAACGAATTTTTCAACCAATCATTCAATCAACGTTTCCGAATGGCTTTGGAAGAACTTGGTCCTACTTATATCAAATTTGGACAATTATTGAGTAATCGAAAAGATTTGGTTCCTGAATCTTTGGTAGAAGAATTAAAAAAATTACAAGATAATGTTCCTCCAGAAGAAATTGACATCAAACAAAAAATTAGAGACGAATTTGGAATTGAGCCTGACGAGCATTTTCTTTTTATAGAAGAACAACCTTTTGCGGCAGCAAGTATTTCGCAAGTTTATCGCGCAACTTTATTGAATGGAGAAAAAGTTGTGTTCAAAGTAAAACGATCTAATATTCAGAAAATAATTGAGTCTGATTTAGCCCTGATTCGAGATATTGTTCATTTTTTAGAAAAAAAATATGAGAAACTTCAAAAATTATTCATTTCTGAAATCGAAAAATCATTTGAAAATTCAATTCTGAAAGAACTTTCATTAACCAATGAATTTCAGAACATCGAACGTTTCAGAAAAAATTTCGAGAATAGTAAAGATGTTTATGTTCCGAAAACATATGAAGATTATTCCAACAATAATTTTCTTTGTATGGAATTTATCGAAGGTTTTAAAGTAAACGATGTTGAGCAATTAGAAGCTTTGGGACTTGATCCGAAAAAAATCGTACAGAAAGGTTTTGATATTTATTTGAAACAATTACTTGATGATGGATTTTTCCATGCTGATCCACATCCCGGAAATATTTTTATTTTAAAAGATGGACGTTTAGCTTTTATTGATTTTGGTTCGATGGGAATTCTAGCCATCAACGAAAAAGAAGCTTTAGAAAATGTTGTAATTGATTTTGGATTAAAAAATCCGAAACGCATTGTTCGTTCACTCAAAAAAATGGCGATTAAACATTATATCGAAAACGAAAAACAATTAGAACGTGATATTGCAGATATTTTTGATTATTTAGAATACAATACAGTTGATACGATAGAAGTTCAAATTATCATCAAGAAATTCAACAATATTCTACAGCGAAATCATGTTTTATTACCCGAATATGTTTATATTTTACTACGCGGAATTGCGCTTATAGAAGGAATTGGACAACAATTACACGCTGATCTTAATGTACAACGTTCGATGCGTCCTTATGCCGTAAAATTGGCTCGACAAAAATTTCATCCTAAATATTTGAGTAAAAAAGCAATTGATAATTTTAAAGATATTCAGGATTTAATCAACGATTTGCCAGAGGACACCTTGAAATTAATTGAAAAAGTAAACAATGATAAATTAGCTTTAAACTTCAAGATTGATCAAATAGATAATATTCAGAAATTAATAAAAGACAGTATTAATAAACTAGTTTTAGCGATACTTACTTTAGCTTTTGGAATTGGAGCAAGTATGCTTGCCAACACTACTGTTCGTCCAATGATTTTGGATATGCCATTACTTTCTTGGATTGGTTATTTGTTATCTATTTTTACAGCTGGATGTATTATTATCTTAGTCTTTAGAAAGAAATAATTGTTCAAAAATATATGAAATAAAATAGCCACCTCAATGAGGTGGCTATTTCTATTGTAAGCTATTCAAAGAATTATTTTTTCTTTTTTGTAGCTGGTTTTACAACTTTAGTTTCAGTAACTACCGCTGTTCTAGGTAATACTTCAACACGTCTGTTTCTTTGGTAACACTCTTCTGTGTTTTCAGTACATAACAATTGAGTTTTTCCTAAACCACGAGCAGTTAAACGAGCTTTATCAACTCCACCTCTTTCAGCTAAAATATTAACTAATGCTTGAGCACGTTTTAAAGATAATGTTTTGTTATAAGCGTCTTTACCTCTTTGGTCAGCATGTCCGTCAATGTAGAAGCTTTTTTCTTTTAAATCATCAGAATTTAAAATTTGAGCAGCTACACGTACATCTTCGTAAGAAGAAGGAACAATTTTATCAGAGTTGTATTCGAATAAAATATTAGATAAACGTTTTGCTACGTGAACTTCTGTCCATGGACATCCATTATTTTCTTTTGGTCCTTTTACTGTTGGACAAGCATCATCTTTATCTGGAATACCATCTCCATCTGTATCTGGACAACCTTGGAATTCAGCTAAACCATATTCGTTTGGACAAGCATCATCTTTATCTGGAATACCATCACCATCTGTATCTGGCCAAGGACATCCATTATTTTCTACTGGACCTGCAACTGTAGGACAAGCATCATCTTTATCTGGAACACCATCACCATCTGTATCTGGACAACCTTGGAATTCAGCTAAACCAAATTCTGTTGGACAAGCATCATCTTTATCAAAGATTCCATCACCATCTGTATCTGGACATCCGTTTGTAGATGGATCATTTGTAGCGATACCTGGAGTATCTGGACATGCATCTTCGTCATCAGGAATACCATCACCATCTCTATCTTGTTTTCCGAAACGGAAAGTAACACCTACTGTGTGTTGGAAGAAATCGAAATAATTGTTTCCTCCGTAAGCTGGTAACCAGTTGTAATCAGAAGCAACGTTTAAACCAAAGTTTTTAGTAAACCATAAGTTAAATCCAGCACCTAAAGAAGCTACAAAGTGATTTTTCTCTAAATCTTCAACTTCTGTTAATTGGTAAGTTTCATTTCCATCACCATTACCATAGTAAGCAGTTAATGGAAATTGTAATCCTGTGTAGTCGTATCTGTGGTAACCAGCACCTACACGGATATATGGATCAAACCAAGAATCTTCTTTTAAGATATAACCATTAGCTAACTTATAACGTAAACCTAAACCAGCATTGATGAATAATTCATCTTTGATACGTAATCTGTTGTTATCAACTTCACCTACTGAAGCAGTTAAATCAACATCAAAAGATCTGTTTAAGTTACGGATGATAGATAATTTAGATAAAGGAGGAACGATATCCCAATTATCTGTTTTGAAATACTGGTTGAATGGTCCAGTCACTGAGTTGTGATCAACTGCGTGAGCACCAACTGTAATTGCCCAAGGATTCTTAGAATTCTGAGCATCTACAAAAGAATTACCCGCTAGGAATAATACTACTGCAGATAATAATAGATTAAACTTTTTCATTATCAAATATTTAGCGTTTTAAATATATTAAATTTTACTTAATTTTATACAATTATAAGACAAATTTAAGAATTCTTTATCATTCTATCCAAATCTCTTTTCAAATCTTTTCCTTTTATTGTGTTTCTTTTGTCAAAAAGTTTCTTCCCTTTTGCCAAATATATCTTCAATTTTGCCAACCCTTTATTGTTTATAAATAGCGTGGTTGCTACAATCGTTAATCCAGTCTCTTTCGTTTTGCGTTCTAATTTTCTCAACTCAGATTTTTGTAATAAAAGTTTTCTGTCTCGTCTAGTTTTATGATTAAAGTATGTTCCCCAATCATATTCGTCAATAAACATATTGACAATATAGAGTTCTCCATCCTTCATTTGACAAAAACTTTCGGTAATCGAAGCTTTTCCCATTCGGATAGATTTTATTTCAGTCCCAAATAATTGGATGCCGGCTTCGTAAGAATCTAATAATTCATACTCAAACCTTGCACGTTTATTCTTAATCGTAACTTCTTTCTGCACTTTATTTTATTCCAATTAAAATTTGTAACTTTGCCGGAAGGTCAAACAAACATCATACCAAAAATTATGTTAAATGTTTCTAATTTATCGCTTCAATTCGGCAAGCGTGTACTTTTCGACGAAGTTAATATAAAATTTACAAATGGCAACTGTTACGGGATAATTGGTGCTAATGGAGCAGGAAAATCTACTTTCTTAAAAATATTATCAGGTGAAATCGATCCAACTTCAGGACAAGTTAGTCTTGAAAAAGGAAAACGTATGTCTGTCTTAGAACAGAATCACTTCAAATATGACGAATATACAGTATTGGATACTGTTTTACGTGGAAATAAAGTATTATACGATATTAAAGAACGTATGGATGCTTTATATGCTAAACCAGATTTTTCTGAAGAAGATGGTATCAAAGCAGGAGAATTAGGTGTCGTTTATGAAGAAATGAACGGATGGAATGCAGAATCTGATGCTGCTACATTATTATCTAATGTAGGAATCGATTCGGATATGCATTATACGTTAATGGGAGATTTAGATAATAAAGCAAAAGTTCGTATTTTGATTGCGCAAGCTTTATTTGGAAATCCTGACGTGTTAATCTTAGATGAGCCTACCAACGAATTGGACGTTAATACAATTCAATGGTTAGAGGATTTCTTAGGTAATTTCGAGAATACTGTAATCGTTGTATCGCACGACCGTCACTTCTTAGACGCGGTTTGTACGCATATTTGTGATTTAGATTTCTCTAAATTAAACCTATATTCTGGTAACTACACATTCTGGTACGAATCTTCTCAGTTAGCTGCAAAACAACGTGCTCAACAGAATAAAAAAGCAGAGGAAAAGAAAAAGGAATTACAAGATTTCATTGCTCGTTTCTCTTCTAACGTTGCCAAAGCAAAACAAACGACTTCTCGTAAGAAAATGATCGAGAAATTAAATATCGAAGATATCAAACCTTCTTCTCGTCGATATCCCGCACTTATCTGGGAACAATCGCGTGAGGCTGGTGATCAAATCTTAGAAGTAAACAATTTATCTGCTTCTGTAGATGGAGAAGTTTTATTTAAAGATGCGAACATCAACTTGAAAAAAGGTGATAAAATTGGTATTTTCTCTCGCAACTCGAAAGCGGTTTCTCAATTTTTTGAGATTCTTTCAGGAAAAGCTCAGCCAGATTCTGGAGATTTTACTTGGGGAATTACAACAACACAAGCATATTTACCTTTAGATAATACAGATTTCTTCAAAGAAGATATCAACTTGGTTGATTGGTTACGTCAATATACAGAATCAGATGATGAACGTCACGAAGAATTTATGCGTGGTTTCTTAGGGAAAATGTTATTCTCTGGAGACGAAGCTCTTAAAAAATCTTCTGTTTTATCAGGAGGTGAAAAAATGCGTTGTATGTTCTCTCGCATGATGTTATTACGTGCAAACGTATTATTGTTAGACGAGCCAACAGGTCACTTAGACTTAGAATCGATTACAGCATTGAATAATTCTTTGGTTAATTTCAAAGGAACAATTTTAATGGGTTCTCATGACCACGAATTGATTCAAACAACTTGTAACCGTATTATCGAGTTAACTCCAAACGGAATCATCGATCGTTATATGACATATGATGAATTCTTAGATGATCCAAAAGTAAAAGAATTAAAAGCAAAATATTACGCTTAATAATTTCTTTCACAATATTTCTAAAAATCCAGAAGGTTCTACTTTCTGGATTTTTTTATTCATAAATTATTCTATCTTTGAGTTAGAATTTTTCGCATGATTCAACTTCCTACCATATTACTTTATCTCATTATTGCATTGATTATTTTTCTAATCATTATGATTACATATTTGATCAATTCATTAAAATCTGAGAAAAAAATAAGTCATGAACAAACGCAGCGTTTAGACAATTTATCTACAAAAGTTGACGAGTTAAAACTAGAGTCATACGAAGCAAAATTGAATCCACATTTGTTCAAAAATATTCTCAATTCGATTCAATCCAATGCGTACCAAACCTATTATACTATTGATAAATTGGCAAATGTGTTGGATTATATTTTGTACGAAAGCAAAGACAATTTTGTGACGATAAAAGATGAAATAGATTTCACTAAAAACTTTATTGAAATTAATAAAGTAAAAGTTTCGCCTTTGTTTGATTTTCAAGTTAAAACGAAAATTGATGAAACTTCACCTTACTATCAAGAAAAAATTATTTTACCTTTATTAAGTATTGATTTTATTGAAAATGCTTTCAAACATACCGATTTTCAACAAGCCAATTCATTTATAAAAATTATGCTTGAACTGAATAATAAATCATTTCAAATTCAGGTAATGAATAAAATTTCTCCAAAAAATAGTTTGAAAAAAGAAACTGGCGGACATGGAAGTCAATCATTAGAACACCGCTTGAAAATGGTTTACGACGACGATTTCTCACTTTCTAAAACAATTGAACAAGATATTTTTGTAGCCAACTTAAAAATAAATCTACATGAGTTTTACACTAAAATGCATACTAATTGACGACGAAATTCTTGGGTTAAAGTACCTGAAAATGTTGTGTGAACAAATGGAAGACATCGAAGTTGTGAAAGCTTATGTTGATCCTGAATTATTCATTAACGAAATCGAAAATCTTGATTTTGACTTTTGTATTTTAGATATCGAAATGCCTAAAATTAATGGTTTACAAATCGCTAATTTATTAAAAGAAAAACCGTTTATTTTTTCCACTGCTTATAAGGAATATGCTGTTGATGCTTTTGATTTAGATGCGACAGATTATATTCAAAAACCAATCAAAAAAGAGCGTTTACAACAAGCTGTTGACAAAGTAAAAAAACGTTTGCAAAATAGTTTTTCGACACCAAATAATTTTGTGCAATTAAACTCGGATAAAGGAAAAATTTTGTTGCAGTTTAATCAAATTTTGTACATTACAACTTCTACCGTTGACAGCCGTGATAAAGTGGTTTATTATCAAGATTTATCATTCTTGATTTTGAAAAATATCACACTCGATGCATTGTCAGAAATGTTACCCGAAAAAGATTTTGTCCGTATCAACAAACGAGAAATAATCAGCTTACATCACATCAAATATTTCCACTCAGACAACGTTACTTTAGATGTTTTATCAAAAGAAAATAAAGAAATCAATTTGGTATTAAGCGAAGTTTACAAAGCTAATTTTATTGCTCAAATTTCAATTTGATTACAAAAAAAATCCATTTCATTACATTTTACTCGAGTTTAAAAAATATTGATATTTTTCTGTAAATTAATTTCTGACTTTTGTTGAAAATTAACGCCATGAAAAAATCGACAAGAAATTCAATTTTTTATATCGTAACCATTCTACTTTGTTCAATCATGATGTATTTTATTGTGATAAGAGCAGAAGAAATGGAAGCAGGAAAACATGTTGTACAAGCTGCAAACGGAAGCAATTACTTCAATGATTTCATCAACAGTATTACGCATAATATTGGACATCCGCTTGCTATTTTATTAGCACAAATTGTGACCATTATATTTACCGCAAGGGTTTTTGGATGGATTTTTAATAAAATTGGACAACCAACTGTAATTGGAGAAATTATTGCAGGTATTTTCCTTGGTCCTTCTTTTATAGGAATGCATTTCCCAGAATTTTTCGGAGATCTTTTTCCAAAAGAATCGTTAGGAAACTTAGAATTTATCAGTCAGATAGGTTTGATCCTATTCATGTATGTTATCGGGATGGAATTAGACCTTAAAGTGCTAAAGAAAAATGCACAAGACGCCATAGTTATTAGTCACGCGAGTATCATTATTCCATTTACACTTGGTTTAGCTCTAGCTGGATTAATTTATATGGAATTTGCTCCAGAAGGAATTAACTTTCTATCATTTGCCCTTTTTATCGGAATTTCGATGAGTATTACAGCCTTTCCCGTTCTGGCTCGTATTGTACAAGAACGCGGGATTAGCAAAACTCGTTTAGGTTCTATTGTAATTACTTGCGCTGCAGCCGACGATATCACGGCTTGGTGTTTATTAGCCGCGGTTATCGCCATTGTAAAAGCTGGCTCATTCATCAGTTCATTGTATGTTATTTTACTCGCAATTGTTTACGTTATCGCGATGGTTCGTTTCGTTCGTCCTTTCCTAAAGAGAATTGCAGACGTACATTCGAGCAAAACAACGCTTACAAAACCTATCATTGGAATCTTTTTCTTGGTCTTAATTATTTCTTCATACTTAAGTGAAATCATAGGAATTCATGCATTATTTGGAGCTTTTTTAGCTGGAACAATTATGCCTGAAAATGTGAAATTTAGAAATTTATTCATCGAAAAAATAGAAGATGTTTCATTGGTTTTATTACTTCCGCTGTTCTTTGTTTTTACAGGTTTAAGAACACAAATTGGATTATTAGATAGTCCACATTTATGGCAAACTGCGGGAATGATTATTTTGGTAGCTGTAACAGGAAAATTTGTTGGAAGTGCAGTAGCCGCTAAATTTGTTGGACAAAACTGGAGAGACAGTTTGACCATTGGTGCCTTAATGAATACACGAGGTTTGATGGAATTAGTCGTGCTAAACATTGGATATGATTTAGGAGTTTTAACACCAGAAGTTTTCGCTATGATGGTGATAATGGCTTTGGTCACAACTTTTATGACAGGTCCAGCTTTGGATTTAATCAATTGGATTTTCCGCAAACAAAAAACAGAAAATGAACTTTCTGAAATTAGTCAAAGTCAGAAATATAAAATTTTAATTGATTTTCAAACACCTGAAAAAGGTGCTGAATTGTTACGAATAGCTAATAGCTTTATCAAAAAACAAGACGAAAACTCACTTGTTTCGGCAATTCATGTGATGAAAAGTAGCGAAGTGCAACATTTCAATCTTGAAGATAGAGAAGCAGAAATTTTCGAACCGATTATTGAGGTTTCCAAAGAATTACATCAAGATGTAACGACAATGTTCAAAGTTTCTACAGATATGGTTTTTGAGACAATTGATATTGCACAAAAAGGTGATTACGATTTAATGTTGATGGGTGTTAGAAATTCTATTTATTCGGGTTCGTTATTAGGAAATATTTTAGGATTTACGACAAAAATTATCGATCCAGATATTTTGATTGGTCAAGTTACTGGAAAAGAAAACATGTTTGATCATTCAATTTTCAACGAAAGAACGAAACAATTATTGAACAAATCAACAGTTCCTGTTGGAATTGTTTTGGACAAAAATTTTACTAAAGCGGAGAAAGTTTTTCTTCCTCTTTTTGGAAATAAAGATGCCGATTTACTGAAATATGCACAACGTTTAATATCAAATAGCGAATCTCAAATTATTATTGTAGACGTAAGCGGTTACACGAAACGTCATTCAGAAGTAAAAGAAATTATTCGTAGTATCGAAAATATTGCTCCAAATCATATTAGTCTTTCGTACAAACAACAATTGGATAAAGAGTTTTTGGATGAAATGGATTTGATGATGATTAGTATGGAAAGCTGGAAAAACCTTATCGAAACGAAAAGCATTTGGATTTCCAATGTACCAACCACTTTGATTATTTCTGAGTAGAGGAAAATTAATTATATTAGTGGTTTTTAATGATAGATTTAGATTAAATATTTTTTTTAATTTTAGTTGTACAAAAAAATAAAATCTACAATTTAATAAACCTAAAAAAAATGTATAAAATTTTATTACTTAAACTTACTTTAATTATTTCAACAATCTGTTTTGGTCAAAAAATAATTGTTAATAACCAAGAGTATACAGGAAGATTGACTTGGGATGATTTCAAAGGGAAAATTGACAATAACTCTTCTTTTACAGCTTACACTTCTTATAAGTTTCGTACAAAAATAGAAAGTGTAAAAACTGAAGGGGATTCAATTACCATCAATGGTTTTGAAATTATCTTAGAATTAGATCAAACTAAATCGTGGGCAAAAATGAATAAAGTCACAGACAATCTATTGATTCATGAGCAAGGACATTTTGACATAGGAATTTTAACTATTAAAGAAATATTAAAAAAGTATAAAACAACAAAATTTACTACGAGTAATTTCAATATAACTCTTCAAAATTTAATTAAAGAAGTTTCAAAAAAATATAATGATATGGCAATTAAATATGATAAAGAAACAAACCATTCTGCAAATGTAGTTCAGCAACAAAAATGGAACATTTTCTTTTCTAAACAGTTATCTATATACGATTAATCTTTAATAAGAGTTTAAACAAAAAAAATCCGTTCAATAGTTTTGAACGGATTTTTTTTATCTTAATTAGAATAAACTCTTAAACATCAATTTTTGCATAGTGTGCATTTTTCTCGATAAACTCACGACGAGGCGGTACATCATCACCCATCAACATAGAGAACACGCGATCTGCTTCTGTCGCATTATCAATTGTTACTTTACGCAACGTTCTGTGCTCTGGATTAAGAGTTGTATCCCATAATTGCTCTGCGTTCATTTCCCCAAGACCTTTGTATCGTTGAATTGTAACTCCTTTACCAGAACCATCTGTAGAGAATTCGGCAGTTAAACGCTCACGATCTTTTTCGTCCCAAGCATATTCTGCTTTCGCTCCTTTTTTAATTAAATATAAAGGTGGCGTTGCAATATAAATATGTCCTTGCTCAATCAATTCTTTCATGTAACGGAAGAAGAATGTCAAAATTAATGTCGCGATGTGAGAACCGTCGACATCAGCATCGGTCATAATCACAACTTTATGATAACGCAATTTCGAAATATTAAGCGCTTTCGAATCTTCTTCAGTTCCAATTGTTACACCTAAAGCTGTATATATATTTTTAATCTCTTCGTTATCCAAAACTTTGTGCGCCATCGCTTTTTCAACATTTAAGATTTTACCACGTAATGGTAAAATTGCTTGAAAATGACGATCACGACCTTGTTTTGCCGTTCCTCCGGCAGAATCTCCCTCGACTAAGAATAACTCAGACTCTTCTGGTTTACGAGAAGAACAATCCGCTAATTTTCCTGGCAATCCACTTCCTCCCATTGGGTTTTTGCGTTGTACCATTTCACGAGCTTTCTTCGCTGCCTGACGAGCTTTTGCTGCTAAAATTACTTTATCAACAATTTGTTTTGCTTCTGTTGGATTCTCTTCTAAGAAATTCGTTAACATTTCTGCCACGATTTTATCAACCGCAGGAGAAACCTCAGAGTTTCCTAATTTCGTTTTCGTTTGACCTTCGAATTGAGGCTCCATTACTTTTACCGAAATCACTGCTGTTAATCCTTCACGGAAGTCATCTCCAACGATTTCAACTTTTTCTTTTGCAAGATTAAAGTTTTCTTCAGCATATTTTTTCAATGTACGTGTCAATGCACGACGGAAACCAGATAAATGTGTTCCACCTTCGTGTGTATTGATGTTATTTACATACGAATGTACATTTTCGTTATACGATGTATTGTATCGCATTGCAACCTCAACTGGAATTCCATCGCGTTCACCTTCCATGAAGATTACTTTGTCCATAATAGATTCGCGGCTACCGTCGATAAACTCAACAAATTCTTTTAATCCTTCTTCAGAATGAAAAGTTTCTGTTACAGGATTTCCATCAGCATCTTTTTCGCGTTCATCAACCAATACAATATTGATTCCTTTGTTCAAGAAAGCTAACTCACGCAAACGATTTGCTAAAGTAGAATAGTTATATGTTTGTACTTCTTGGAAAATTGTATCATCTGGCGTAAAAGTTACTGTTGTACCACTTTTATCAGTCGTTCCAACTTCTTTTACATCGTACAAAGGTTTCCCTTTCGAATATTCCTGAATATATTGTTTTCCGTTCTTGAAAACTTCTGCCGATAAATGGTTAGAAAGTGCATTAACACACGAAACTCCAACACCGTGCAAACCTCCAGAAACTTTATACGTATCTTTATCAAACTTACCTCCTGCACCAATTTTCGTCATTACAACTTCTAATGCAGATTTTCCTTCTTTTTTATGTAAGTCGACAGGAATACCACGTCCGTTATCTTCTACACGAATCGAGTTTCCTTCTAAAATTGTTACCTTGATTGTATCACAGTATCCTGCTAAAGCTTCATCAATAGAGTTATCAACAACCTCGTAAACTAAGTGGTGTAATCCTCTAACTCCGACGTCACCAATGTACATCGATGGACGAAGACGTACGTGCTCCATTCCTTCTAACGCTTGGATATTATCCGCCGTATATGTGTTATTACTCATAATATGTCTCTAACTTTTTAAAACAAACAAATATAGTGAATTTTGACGAGAAAACCTCTTAAAAAGAACTTAAAGTATTGGATAAAATAACGTTTTAAGGTTCATTTTTTGGATTAATTCAATAATTGTTAAAATAAAAATCCGAAATCAAATTGATTTCGGATTTCAAGTATATAATTTGTAACGTCCTGAAAAAA
>NZ_DJTP01000035.1:0-33827 GCF_002440405.1 Empedobacter sp. UBA6305
CACTTTAAGAGACAGTCCTCTTTTTATGTTAATTCACTTGTTTTGATTCAAACTTTGACTATATTTGAATCACTTATAAAAAAACAAGAAGCCTATAGATAAAAAAATCTACTTACTAAACCAAATTATCTACCTTATGAATTACGAAGAAGACTCATTGCTAATCAAAGACTATGTTGATGGTAATGAATATGCTTTAGAAATTTTAATTGAGAAGTATAAAAGTAGAATCTATAGTTTCATTTTCTCAAAAGTTTTAGACAAAGATATCACTGAAGATATTTTCCAAGATACTTTCATAAAAGTTATTCTTACACTAAAAAGTGGCGGATATAATGAAGAAGGAAAATTTTTACCTTGGCTAATGCGTATTGCGCATAATTTAACTATTGATTATTTTCGAAATATTAAGAAAATGCCTGCTGTTAGAGAAACTATAGGTAAATATGATGACGAATATAATATTTTCGATTTTATTGGAAATTCTGACGAATGTTCCGAAACCAAAATCATTAAAAAGCAAATTGAAAATGATTTAAGATACCTTGTTACTTTATTACCAAGTGATCAAAGAGAAGTCTTAGAACTGAGAATCTTCAAAGAATTAAGTTTCAAAGAAATTGCGGAAGAAACAAATGTTAGTATTAATACAGCATTAGGAAGAATGCGCTATGCAATTATCAACTTAAGAAAAGTTATCGAAAATAATAACATTATTTTAACAATCGATTAAAAAATAAACTTATCTATTTAACGTTTTTAAAGTAAATAAGTTTTTATGATTGAATTTTACTCAGAAAAATTTGAACCAAAACAATCAACGATTGAAAAATTATTAATGTTTTCAAAATCAATTTCAGCATTGAAATTAAATAACGTGAAGGAAATAATAATCCTAAATTTAAATTAATCGAACACTGCTTTTATCAAATAAAAAATCCTGAAAATATTAAACATTTCAGGATTTTTTTATGCAAATAAATTAATCTTTTCTGAAAATCATAACTCAATTTATAACTATATTGCATCCTATACCACATCAAAAAAATTTTAGTATGACCCTACAAGAATTTAAAAATAGTTTAGATTTACCTTTAATCACTTCACCTATGTTTCTTGTTTCTCGAACTGAATTAGTTGTAGAAGCATGTAAAAATGGTGTATGTGGAACTTTCCCTTCTTTGAATGGAAGAACAGCCGAAGATTTCGAACAAATGTTAATTGATATCACTTCTCAATTAAAACAATTTGAAGATGAAACAGGTAAAAAAGCAGCTCCATTTGGAGTGAATTTAATCGTTAACAAAACAAACCCTCGTCTCGAAGGTGATTTAGCTTTATGTGCAAAATATAGAGTACCGCTTATTATTACGTCGCTTGGTGCTGTAAAACAAGTTGTAGATGCAGTTCATAGTTATGGAGGTTTGGTTTTTCATGATGTGATCAAAAAACGTCATGCGGAAAAAGCTGCTGAAGCTGGTGTAGATGGAATTATTGCTGTAGCTTCTGGTGCTGGTGGACATGCTGGTACGGCTAATCCTTTTGCTTTGATTGATGATATTCGCACTTTTTACGATGGTTGTTTAATTTTAGCAGGTGCGATGAACAACGGAAACGATATCTTAGCAGCTGAAAATATGGGTGCTGATTTTGCATACATCGGAACTCGTTTTATCGCGACAAAAGAAGCCTCTGCGAATCAAGATTATAAAACAATGTTAGTCGATTCTACTTTCGAAGATGTGATTTATACAGATGGAATTTCTGGTGTAAATGCAAATTTCTTGAAACCAAGTATTATACATTCTGGAATTGATTTAGACGAAAAGAAAGAAGAAGATTTTTCGAAATTAATTGGAGGCGATGGACATAAAGCATGGAAAGACATTTGGTCTGCTGGACACGGAGTTTCTGGAATTCATGATATTATTTCAACCGAAGAATTAGTCTATCGAATGAAAAATGAATATAAATGTGCATTAGAACAAAATGTGCAGAAATTAAATAATTTGAAATTTTAAATTTAATAATGAAAACTACTCAAGAACTCATCGAATTAATTTCTCTCAAAAAATTAGAAGAAAATTTATTCGAAGGGAAAAGTTCTTTTATGGGAAGTCCAAATGTTTTTGGAGGACAAGTTGTAAGCCAAGCTTTGCATGCTGCGTATCAAACTGTTCCTTCAGATCGTTTTTGCCATTCCCTTCACTCCTACTTTATTTTACCTGGACATTTAGAAAAACCTATCTATTTTGAAGTAGCAAATCTTCGTGATGGAGGAAGTTTTAGTACACGTGTTGTCACAGCAAAGCAAGACAGTGTGCCTATTTTTGTAATGGCTTGTTCCTTTCAGTTGAAGCAAGAAGGTTACGAGCATCAAGAAAAAATGCCTGTTGTAACGCCTCCTGAAGAATTAATGAGCTGGAATGATGTAGCAGAACAATTTGGTTCAGTTTTACCAAAATCAATTATGCGATTTGTCTTAGCAGAGCGTCCGTTAGATTTTAAACCTGTTGAATTTGTGAATCCTTTTGAGAAAAAAGATTATCCTAATTTTAGTAATGTTTGGTTAACTTTTAATGATGTTCCAGAGGATTTACCTTTACCAATTATTCAGCAATTAATTGCGTATAGCTCTGATTACAATTTATTATCAACAGCAATAAAACCTCATGCTTCTAAAGCTCACTTTGGAAACACACAAATGGCCAGCTTAGATCATTCAATTTGGTTTCACCGAGAACCAAATTTGCATGATTGGATATTAGTTAATGTTGAATCTCCAAGTGCAAATGATACAAGAGGTTTTACACGAGGAAATTTATTCAATCGTTCTGGTGAACTAATTTGTAGCGTTGCGCAAGAAGGTCTAATAAGACCAATAGTGAAAGAGAAGGAATAATTTATATTTCAAAAAGTCTTGTAAAAAAATTACAAGACTTTTTCTATTTTATAAACTTAACTTCTAGTTAATCTTATTCTAAATATTTTTGAATTAATATTTACTTAAAAAGAAAAACTTGAAATACTAATATATAACAAAAAAAAAGAGCTAATAATTTAGCTCTTTTATATATTCAATTCTTCACTCTTTCACAATTCTTCCGCCAATAACTGATCACCTTTTTTTCTAACACTTTTATATGCTCTATAACACACATATAAAATAATCAGTACAAAAATAAACGCCAAAGGAGCCAATACAATTGCCGTAATACTTAATACAATAGAACTAAACGTTTCACCTGTATTAACCAAAAAATTTCCAGCTCCCGCAGTTGTGGTGGTCGAAACAGCTCTTGCAGCAGCAGTTGTACCGCTAATCGCAGCCGCAGTTCCTCCTCCTGCTATAATCGCCAAAGCCCAAGTTGCAACTTCGTTCATTTCTGGCATCGTAATTCCAACCGCTATTGTTCCTGCAATTCCAGCTAAGGGAACCGCAATCGTATCCAACAAATTATCAATAATTGGAATATAATAAGCTCCAATTTCCACTAACATCGCTACACCAAGTGTTATAAGAGCTGGTGTACTCCCAACCCACATCCAATTTTCGTCGAGATTAATAAAACTTCCTGCAAATTTGACAGCTAAACTCAATATAAATAAGGGAAGAAAAATCCGAAAACCAGCAGCGGCGGCTAATCCTATTCCGAGAAATAACGAAAAAATAGTAGACATTGAGATTAAATCGTTCATAGTTTAGTATTTTATAATAGTTCTGATCTTATAAATATAATGATAAAAAAGATAAAGTTTTTATATTTTTTTCTTTCCTTTGTATCCGATTAAGAGAAACCAAGTACTGCAAAGTACTTTTTTTGTATAAATAAACCTAAATGTTTGATTTACATCTAAATAATCGAATAATAAATCAATCATTTTTTAAATGCATTGATAATTATTTCTTTTCTCAAAATCAATCAACCAAAACTTCTTCACGACAACATTTAAAATTTTGCAAGAATCGATTTCTTTTTATTTTAATTTCTGATAGGAAAATTTTATCTTTAAGGAAATTTTACGAGAACTCTTGCAATGGAAACATCAAACGAAATTAAAAAAAATAATAAAACAAAAATGCTAGTAATAGGAATTGCAGGAGGAACAGGTTCGGGAAAAACAACTGTTGTAAATAATATTTTAAGAGATCTTAACGCGGAAAGCGTTATCGTTATTTCTCAAGATAATTATTATAAAGATCATCCTGAATTATCTTTTGATGAACGTTCTAAGATCAATTTTGATCACCCAAGATCAATTGATTTCGAATTACTAAAAGAACATGTCGCTTTATTGAAAAATGGCGTATCAATAGAACAACCTGTCTATTCGTTTATTACGCATAGTCGCAAGGAAGAAACGATTTTAACACATCCACAATCGGTTATTATTGTAGAAGGAATTTTGGTATTGACTGACCCAGATTTACGCGATTTATTTGATGTAAAAATCTTTGTTCATGCAGATTCTGACGAACGTTTAATTCGTCGCGTACGCCGTGATATACAAGAACGTGGGCGCGATTTAGACGAAGTTTTAACACGTTATCAAAAAACGTTAAAACCTATGCATCAGCAATTTATAGAACCATCTAAAAACTATGCAGACATTATTATTCCGAATATGAAAAAGAAAAATTCTGTCGCAATCAAAGTTTTATCAACTGTAATTAAAGAAAAACTCAACTCGAAAACTACTGTATAATGAAAGAAAAATCGGAAGAAATCTTTGACAAAGAACTTACACCAGAAGTACCGAAAAGAAAAATTAAGGATACACGTGTATTCAAATTTGTTTGGAATCGTTACTTTGTTCTAACGGTTGCGTTTGCTGTTTGGATGATTTTTTTCGACCAAAATTCTTTTTTCGTACATCGCGAGTTGGATAAACAAATCAAATTATTAGAAGTTGATCAACAATATTACCAAGAACACTTGGATACTGAGTCTGAAAAATTAAATCAACTAAATAGTAATCCTGCTGAAATTGAAAGGATTGCAAGAGAAAAGCATTTCTTGAAAAAAGATGATGAAGATATTTTTATCATTCAGCAAGAAAAAGTTACGAAGCCGCAAAATAAAGAAAATGAGTAAGTTATTTGAAAATTTTGATTCTATTTCTGAAAAAGAATGGAAAAATAAAGTTCAAGTCGAGCTAAAAGGTTTAGAATATAATGAAACTTTGGTTTGGGGAACGAACGATCAAATAAATGTAAAACCATTATATACAAAGGATGATGTCGATTATTCGGCTGTACAACCATTACCAAAATCCTCAAAAGATTGGAAAATTATTTCGAAATATACTGGAAATAAAAACCAAGATTACAGCTTTTTGTATGGATATTTGATTAATCAAAATCAAATTGATTCATCGTTAGAACTTCCTAATTATCTAGATTTATTTATTAAATATAATGGAACTTCTGATTTAAAATCGCTTGAAAATCTTCCAAATCTGAAATATTTAGATTTAGATATTTATGGATATTTGGCACAGAATGGACTTTGGCAAAATGATTCAGAAAAAGCATCAAAAGAATTGGTGAAAGAAGCTTTGGCATTGAAAAATTTCGAAAAAGTAATTTCAATTCAAGGAGATGTTTATCAAAATGCTGGAGCAAATCATGTTCAACAAATTGCGATTACACTTGCACATGCAGTAGAATATTTAGAAAATTTTGGAGCTGATATTGCGGACAAAATTTATTTTAAATTTGCTGTTGGAAGTAATTATTTCTTCGAAGTTGCGAAATTAAGAGCATTTCGCTTTTTATGGAAAATGATTTTGGAGCAATATAATAAAGAAAGTGAAGCATTTATTTTCACTTCAACATCCGATCGCAATAAATCTAAATTAGATATTTACAACAACGTTATTCGCTCTACAATAGAAGCTTCTTCGGCTATCTTCGGATCAAGTGACGCTATTTTTGTTGGATCATATGATGAAGTTAATAAAGAGTCTGATTTTGGATTAGAATTAGCCGCAAAACAACAATTATTGTTACAAAAAGAATCTTATTTGAATCAATTTACTGATCCTGCTGCTGGTTCTTTCTACATCGAAAGTTTGACAAATCAAATGGCTGAAAATGCGTTAGAATTGTTTAAAACAATACAAAATGTAGGAGGTTTTGTAAATGCTTTACAAAATGAAACTATTCAAGATTTTATTTACACAAGCGCGAAAAAAGAGCAAAAAGATTTCGATGAGCAAACCATTAAATTAATTGGTGTAAACAAATTTAGAAACCCTGCAGATGTGATTGAGAAATCGCCAAAAGAAAAAGTGGTAAAACAAGCACTTTTTGTTCCGATTGTTCCAACTCGTTTGGCAGAAAAAGAGGAAAAAAAATAGTTTTTACATGAATTGGATGCCAATTTCATTAAAAGAACTCAACAATATAATCGAAACTTCAGTAGCTGTGATGGATACTGAAGTTTTGTGTTTAATAAAGTTTTGTTTTATATAAAATTATGAAATCTAATAAAAACATTTTTCAACGATTTATAGCGGGATATATTGATTACGCACTATTTATAATCATTGCAGCGCTTTATATTTATAAGTTTGGAGCTTTAGCAAATGACGGAAGTTATAATGTAAACGGAATAAATGCTTTACCTATTTTTATCTTTTGGCTAGTTTATTTTGTAGTAATTGAAGTTATTTTACATGGAACTTTAGGTCATTTAATCCTAAATTTGCAACCTGTAAATGCTAAAACAGAAAAACCAATTAGTTTTTCGCAATCTTTTATTCGTCATCTTTTCGATCCTATAGATTATTTTATTTTCGGTGGATTAATTGGAATTTTAATTATAAATAACTCCAAAGAAAGTCAACGTTTAGGTGATATTGTAGCAAATACTAAAATGACTAAAAAATAACATTTTGAATCCAACTATTTTAACAAAAGAATTTCAAGATTATCTGAAAATAATCGAACATGAAGACATCAAATCTATAGGTTTGAAAAAATCGTTGTTTGAAGAAATTTCTTCTGCTGAAATTGCACAACAATTGAAAGGAATTCAAGTTTCAAAACATAAATTTCCAACACTTTATTCAACAGAAAACATTTATTTTCCACCTTCAATTAATTTGGAACAAGCAAGTTCGGAAGCTACAGCAAATTATAAATCAACTTTAGTTAAAGGAAAAAATTTGATTGATTTAACCGCAGGTTTTGGAATTGACACCATGGCTTTTGCAAAGAATTTTGACAAAGTATATCACATCGAACAAAATCCTGAATTGAGTGAGATTGTACAACATAATGCTAAAATTTTAGCGCCAAATTTAGAAACCTATACAGGAACTTTTCAGTCTTTTTTTGAAGAAAATCCTACTTTAAAATTTGATGTTATTTATCTCGATCCAGCAAGAAGAAATTCGAGCGGAAGAAAATTTATTTTGGAAAATTTAGAGCCAAATATTTTAGAATGGATTCCAACTTTTTTCGAAAAAACAGAGAAAATTATCATCAAGCTTTCGCCTTTATTAGACATCACTTCTACCCTACAACAAATTGATTCAATTTTTGAAATACACATTGTTGCATTAAAAAATGAAGTGAAAGATTTTCTAATCATTTTAGATAAAAATTCTTCAACAAAAAACCCTTTGATAAAAGCTGTTAATTTAGAAAATAATCAATCCGAATTTTCTTTTCATTTTGAAGAAGAATATAGTGCGAATGCAAGTTTTGGAGGAATTCAACGTTATATTTACGAACCAAATGTTGCGATTCTAAAAACTGGTGCTTTCAAATTATTGAGCGAAAAATTCAATCTTCATAAACTTCATCAGAATACTCATTTGTATACTTCGAATGAACTTTTAGAGAATTTTCCTGGAAAAATTTACTTGATTGAAGAAGAAATTAAAAATCAAAAAAAAGAAATTCTAAAAACAAAAGCGAATTTATTAGTCAAAAATTACAATCAGCCAATAGACGTTATCAAGAAAAAATTCAAAATTATTGATGGTGGTACAACAACTTTAATTTTTACTCAAAGCATTGATGGTTTTCATATTCTAAAAACTTCACGAGTTTAGTTGGGTTTCGAAAAAAGTTGTGTTAATTTTATACAACAATTTTCAACCTTAAAAAATTACACTTGAAAATCATCAATAAAATTGAAAACTTTATCTACGGAGAAGCGCTTTCAGATGGCTTAAAAACTTCTTTAGCGATTATCATTCCGCCTATCGTAGCCAGCTTGTTTGGCGATTTATATGCCGGTGTAACGATAAGTCTTGGTGCAGTTTTAGCACACATGACGGATACACCTGGTCCATTTAAAGAACGCCGAAACCTGATGTGGCTTTCCGTGCTCTTGATTTTCCTTGTTTCATATTTCACCAAAACGATTAACAGTTACCCAATATTTCTAGGTATTTGTTTAACACTTATCGTATTCTTTTCTAACATGTTAACCGTTTGGGGACAACGTACAAGTGCGCTTGGAATGGTCATTATGATGTCAATGGTAATGAATATGAATGATTTACGACATGAGTTAAGTCCTCTTCATATTGCACTTTTTGTGACTGCTGGAGCAGCTTGGTACACTATTTTTAGCCTAGCTATTAGTACCTTTCGTCCTTATCGTATGGCGCAGCAAAACTTAGCTGATACAATGATTCATATTTCTGAATACATTCGAATCAAGGCTTCTATGTTTGATAAAGACTCTAATTACGATGATATTATCAAAAAATTAATCGATGAACATGTTGTAATTAACGAAAAACAAAGTTTAGTTCGTGAATTAGTTTTTTCGAACAAAAAATTGGTAAAAGACCTGACACCAATTGGGCGTTCGATTGTGTT
This sequence comes from Empedobacter sp. UBA6305, assembly GCF_002440405.1. Lineage (NCBI taxonomy): Bacteria > Pseudomonadati > Bacteroidota > Flavobacteriia > Flavobacteriales > Weeksellaceae > Empedobacter > Empedobacter sp. UBA6305. Next base: position 8,846 of record NZ_DJTP01000035.1, read on the forward strand.
TATTTTTTCTGATTTGGTGGATATATTTGAAAATGTAACAGCAAATCAATACGATTATGTGAAAATTCGAGAAGTTTACGGTGATACAAAAGCAATGCGCAAAATCTATAATTTAATGAATAAATTAGCGCATGAGCTTAAAATGATTGCTTATCATATTAACTCGAACAAACGTCCTAAACAACCTACTTTTGACTTTGAAGTTGAGTTGAAAAAGATTGATGATGCCATCAAAGAATTATATGCAGAAGGACAAAAACCAATCGTTTTATCTAAAATTTATATCAATCTAAAGCAAATTGTTTATAAAATAGAGTTTATCCATAAATTTTTCTATGATGATTCGTTCACAGAAAAAAAGAAAAATCCGCTGGATCATGCCGAACATTTTGAACCTACAGTTGATTATTCTTTACGAAAATTAAAAGATCATCTGAATCTAAAATCTTCAATTTTTAGACATGCAATTCGTGCATCAATTGTAATGTTATTAGCTTATGGCGTCACATTTATTATTCCGATGACTTATCATAGTTACTGGATTTTGATGACAGTTTTAGTAATTTTAAAACCTGGTTTTAGTGTAACAAAAAAACGAAACTTTCAGCGTTTGAAAGGAACAATTGGCGGTGGATTAGTTGGGGTTTTAATATTATTGATAATTCCTCAACACAGTATCCGATTTGCTTTAATGCTTATTTTCATGTTGATGGCGTACACTTTTATTCGTCACAAATATGCAATTGGTACATTTTACTTAACCGCGTATATTCTTATTTCGTTTAGTTTTTATTCGCAAAAAGATTCATTGTATATTATTCAAGAACGTTTTATTGATACACTTGTTGGAGGATTTATGGCGTTTATTTCGAGTTATTTGATTTTACCAACTTGGGAAAAAAATAATATGAACGAATATATTCAAAAAGCATTGATTGCAAATTATGAGTTTATCTATTTGGTTTTTAAAAAATTAGCCGACAACGAAGTTTCTACAACAGATTATAAATTAGCTAGAAAAGATGTTTTTATTGCAATGGCAAATATTAATTCAGTTTTTCAGCGTGTAATTTCTGAACCGAAAGGAAAACAAGAAAATGCTAATGAACTGAATAAATTCACTATTTTCAATCAATCATTTGTCTCATATTCAGTTGGTTTAGTTAAAATTTTAAAGAAAAATAATTCGGTCATTTTAACTTCAGAACACATTCGATTGATGAAGAAAATTTTGCAATTATTGTTACAAAATATTCGGCTTTACGGTGAATATGAAACAGAAAATTTACCAAAAACAATAGAGTTTAGAGAAAAAACTGTTGTTTATACGGAAATTGAAACAGAGGCTTTGCAAAATGATTCTGAACTGATCGAAGATTTGTTAGAGTATTTGTACGAGATTGCTTACGATTTTACAAAAGTTGGTCACGTTTTTGTGAAAGAACAACCGTTAAAAGAATAATAAATGACAATCATCCAACTGTTTAAAAATCTACGCCCATTTGTAAAACCTTATCGTTCTTTGGTTGTCGCAACTTTGCTCCTAACCTTAGTTGGATCTTTTACTTCTCAAGTAAACGCCCTTATTTTACAATATACCGTAGATTCTATAAATGGTTTGGTTGAAGCTGGAAAAGGATTAAAAGAAGGTCTGAAAATCATTTCGTTTATTTCGATTGTTTTGATGACTAAAGAAATCTTAAATGCATTCATCACATTTGGTCAAAAATATTATGGAGAAAAGCTTCGAATTTTTGTTTCGCAAGATTTAGCACAAGCGATTATCGAAAAGATTTTGACGTACAGAATGGCGTTTTATACAAATCAAGATAATCAAGCAGGAAAGCTTCAAACTCGTATTGACAGAGGAATTGAAAGTTTGACACGTTTAGTTCAAAACTTTTTTATCGATATTTTACCTCTTTTTGCGAACTCAATTGTTGCTTTAATTTTGATGTTCAATGCTAATTTTTATGTTGGATTGGTTGGAGTTTGTATCGTTCCAATTTATTTCATTATTACACAACAACAAGCTAAAAAGCTGAGTGGTTGGCGACGTAACCTAAGAGGTTATCGTGAACAAAAATCGCAAGGAATTATCAGCATAATTGATTCAATCACAGTAATTAAATCATTTAACCGAGAAGATATCGAAGGTAAAAAACAACTTGCTTTGCAAAAAGAATTGACGAATAATCAAATGCAAACACGTAAAACAAGCTTCTTTTTTGATGGTTTAAAATCCTTTATCGAGCAATTTGGCGTGGTGATTATCATCATTTTAACTTCATATTTGGTTCTGGACGGACAAATGACAATTGGCGCAATTATGTTTCATATTTTGTTGTTCAACAACGTTTCTGCTCCTATCCGTCAACTGCATCGTATTTATGATGAAATGAATGATGCCATGATTTATTCCGAAAGTTTCTTTTCTATTTTAAAAGCGGATGACGAAAAAGAATCATCTGGAAATTATATTCCAACAAAATTGAAAGGTAAATTCGAAATCCAAAATGTTGACTTTTCTTATCCAAATGGTTACAAAGCCTTGAAAAATATCAACATGACAATTCAACCCAATAAAATTACAGCTTTGGTTGGTTTGTCTGGCGCTGGAAAAAGTACAGTGATTAATTTGTTAGATAAATTTTATCAACCTGATTCTGGAAAAATTGTACTTGACGGAATTGATTTAGAAGAATATGACACACAATTTTTACGCGATAATATTGGATTGGTTTTACAAAAAAATCACATTTTTAATGGAACGATTGAAGAAAATATTCGTTATGGAAATGTAAACGCAACTTTCGAAGAAATAGAAGATGCCGCAAAACGTGCTTATATTCACGAACAAATTATGGATTTGCCAGAAGCTTATCAATCCAAAGCCTTATTGTTATCTGGTGGTCAACAGCAACGTATCGCCATAGCACGTATGTTTCTAAAAAATCCCCCAATTATTTTCTTGGACGAACCTACTGCAAGTTTGGATGCAATTGCCACGGAACAGATTAAAAATAGTTTGGATGCCATCAAAAAAGATCGAACAGTTATCATTATTTCGCATAGTATTTCTCAAATTATCGATGCCGATTATACGTACGTGATGAAACAAGGCGAAGTTGTAGAAAACGGGATTCATGAAGATGTGTACAAAATGAACGGTACTTATAAAGAGATTTTTGATGCAATGGCAAAAAGCTTAAACATTGAAAAAATTGCCAAAACTTTTGACGATGAAGAAGAAGAAAATTATTAGCAATAATTTTATTATAAAACATTATAAATCACTACCTTTAAAGAGGTAATAGGATAGTGTATGAAAAAATTAGTTTATTTTATTGTTGGGGTATTGTTTTTTACCCAATCTTGCGAGCAAAAAAAAGAAGCTCCAAAAGAATTAGCACTTAATACGGTAACTTACGAAAATGCTTTAGACGTTCCTGTAAACAAAGTTGGTGTTCTCATTAACATAGATTCTCTTGGTTTTTTTGATCATAATTCTCAAAATTTAGATCAAAACATTGATTCAAAATCAATTGAAAATCAGCTTAAACAAATAAATTCTAAATTTGATATTGTAAAAATAATTCGTGATAAATCTGAGAAAATATTAAACGATAACAAGTATACTTATCAAATGATTGATAAATTTGATAAAAACTTAGTTCCAAATGAATTAATCACAAAGGAAAATGTAAATCAAGTTAAATTTAATGATTTAAAAAAAGCGATTAATCAAGATGATTTAGTTTTGATTAATGTAAAATCGGGTCTTGATTATGATCCTGCCAACAAACAGAAATACATCGCCAAAACATATGTCTACATTAATATTCTAGACCTTAAAAATAATGCTTTAAAATATAGCGAAACAATTGGTGGAACAAAGTATATAGACGAAACAATCAATAAAAGTACGACGGATTATTTAGAGAAAATGATGAAAGAGTCATTAAACGAAACGTTGGATATTATTGATAATAAATATTAAATACATTGAACTATGCGCCATTTTTTGGCAACTTTTGGAAGTCCTGAACCCTTAAAAAGTTTCAGGATTTTTATTTTTAATAATATTCTAATATTGACTTTTATTCATGGTATATTTTTTGTTAATTTTATGCTAAAATTATAGGATGCTTATTATTCGATATTTATCTTTTATTCTATTATTGACTTCTATTTCGGGATTTGCACAACAATTGATTGACCCGCAACTTCGATTACCTGTTGAAAAAGCGATTGAGTCGAGTTACGAATTAAAAAATAAACAACTGGAAGTCGAAAAAAACAATTACCAATATGACGAAGTAAAAGGTAAACGACAACCAAATTTATCTGCAATTGCACTGGGTGGTTATCTAAACTCGAACGGAATCATCGATATTCCAACCAAATCAATCGATATTTTGTCCACAGAATTGTTTTCGGGTAATCAAAAATTCAATACCTCAGCAGGATTATTTACTGTCGGAATTAACGCTACTCAAATTATATTTTCGGGATTACAAATTCCAAATGCTTTGAATGCTATTCAGGAAAAAAGCACTGCTTTAGATTATTTGAAAGAAGCTGAAAAAGAAACAATAACCAAAGATATCTTACAAACCTATGATCAATTGATGTTATTGGTCAAAGTAGAAGAGTTAATTTCAAATTCTGCAAAACGTTTGGATAAAGAGCATCTCAAAGTGCAGAAAGCAATTCAAAATGGTTTAGCTATTCCTTACGATCGTGAAAAAATAAAATTAGCAATGTTAGAGTTAGAAGCTCGACAAGTAGAATTGAATGGTAATCGACAATTGTTATACAAAAAATTAGAAACTTTAACGCATCTATCTGAACAAGATCTTCAACAAATTCAATACGAACTTACACCTATTGATATTCTTGCTTCAAGCTATACTTTAGAAAATAAAAAAGAATTGAAAGCACTTGAACACTCTGTAAAAGCTTACGAATTTCTGTATCAAAAGGAAAAAGGTTCACATTTACCGCAAGTTTTTGCATTCGCGAATACCAATTACACCTCAATTTTTGGAAGTCATTTCAAATTAAAAGATGGTGATGTATTAGGTGATGTTAATTTAAAAATGAACCAATTTTCGATGTTCCCTAATATTTTGATTGGTATTGGCGCAAAGTGGGAATTGTTGGATGGCGGACAACACAAAAATAAATTAGCACAAGCAAAAACTGACATTTTAATAAATGAAAACAAGTTGAGAAATTCGCAAGAAAAACTGAATTTATTATTAAGTAAAAACAAAATTGATTATGAAACTTCTACTGAAAAATTAAAAGTAAATAATCAACAAAATACCATTGCAACAAATAATTTAGAAATCGCTTCAAGACGATTTCAAGAAGGATTAATAGATGTAACTGAACGTTTGGCTGCCGAAAATGATTATTACAAAGCCAATTTAGGTTATTATGCTCAAATCTTGGATCAACGCTCTAAAACCTATGAATTACTTCAAACTTCTGGAGAATTATTTAATCAATTATCAAATTAAAATCATGAAAAATACACTATACTATATTTTTGCTTTAAGCGGATTAATACTTTTTACAAATTGTAAATCATCTGACAAGGAAAATAAAAAAGAAGAGCAAACTATTTTTCAAGGTAAAATTGAGCGCGATCAAATTAGCGTTGTAACAAAAATCCCAGGAAAAATAGATCAAATATTAGTTCACGAAGGCGATGAAGTAAAAAAAGGACAAACGCTTTTTGTTTTACAATTACCAGAAGTTGACGCGAAGAAAAGTCAAGCTGAAGGCGCAGTAAATTCTGCCGAAGCTCAATATGAAATGGCTAAAAAAGGTGCAACAGATAATCAATTGAAACAATTGCGTGCAAAAGTTGCTGGCTTGAAAGAACAATTAGATTATGCTGAAAAATCAAATCATCGACTAAAAAATATGCTTCGAGATAGTCTTGTTCCGCAACAAAGTTATGATGAAGTTTATGCGAAATATCAAGGCGCTAAAAACCAATATTTAGCTGCAAAAGCTGAATTAGCTGATGCCGAAAATGGAACGCGTGTAGAGCAACAACAAATGGCTTTAGGACAAAAAGAACGTGCTTTGGGAGCTTTGCAAGAAGTAGATGTTGCAGAAGCGGAAAGACACATCAAAGCACCACAAGATATGACGGTTGAAACAATTAATCTAAAAGTTGGAGAATTGGCTTTGGCTGGATATTCTATTGCAAACGGAATTTTGGGAGAAACTACATTTTTTAGATTCACAATTCCTGAGAATAAAATCGGACAATTGCAAAAAAATCAAATCGTCAATTTAAAAGTTCCTTATAAAAATAATATGGTTTTGAAAGGTAAAATTGTTTCGATAAAAGTACTTAATTCGTACGCTAATATTTCGACTGCTTATCCTGATATTGATCAACAACAATCGCAATATGAAGTGAAAGTTGTTCCTGTTGACTATAAACAAGCTGCTCAACTATTGACAAAAGCAAATGTAATTTTGGATCTTAACGCTAAATAAATTCTGATGAAAACGATTTTTCATTTAATTATACGAGAATTCAAACTTTTCTTCAAGAATCCTGTTTTACCAATTTTATTCTTGGGAGCACCTATTATGTATGGTGTTCTGATCGGAAATGTTTATAAAAAAGGAAATGTAACCAATTTACCAATTATTGTTGTAGACGAAGATCATACGATGACAAGTCAGAAAATTATTCAGATGTTAGATGAAAATGAATCGGTGAAAGTTGCTGAAGTTTTACCTTCAACATTTGATTCTAAGAATAAAGCTTTAGCAATCGGAGCTGAAGTTGTGGTTGTTATTCCTCGAAACTTTCAGTCTGATGTACAACAAAAAAAATTACCTGAAATCGCTTATTTTGTAGATGCTTCAAATACGTTAACTTCTAATACAGCGGCAATCGCAATTACTACAGTTTTAACAACAATGAAAGCTGGTATTTCAATAGAAACAGCTCGAAAACAAGGTGTTCCAGAATATATTGCAACACAAAGCTACGAACCATTCAAATCAACGATGATTCGTCAAAATATCAGAAGTGGAAACTACTTATATTTTATGCTTCCAGGTGTTTTATTAACCGTATTACAACAAGTTTTATTATTAGGTTTAGCACTTTCATTTGCTTCAGAATTTGAGAATAGAATATTTAATGAATTAATCTCAAAATCATCCAATCCATTTACCATTTTATTCGTCAAAACTTTTCCTTATTTATTTATGTCAGTATTTATATATATGCTGTATTATTGGTTCGGAATGTTTTATGACATGAAATTAGAAACCGAGTTTTGGCCATTCTTCACTTCTTCTCTTGCATTTATTTTAGCCGTTTGCTTTTTAGGATTTTTAGTCAGTATTCTCCTTCCAAGCCAACTAAAAGCAACCGAAGTTTTGATGGTTGTTGCAACACCAAGTTTCATTTTAAGTGGATTTACATGGCCTTTAAGTCAAATGCCAAAATGGATTCAAGCAATTGCAGATTGCATTCCATTAACACATTATTTGAAAATATTCCGAATACTTTTCATCGAAAAAGGCGATCCTACCCTAATTCAACCGCATTTAAATAATCTAATTGTAATAGGAAGTATTTGCTTTGTCTTATCTTTGGCTATTCTAATCGTTAAAATAAGAAAAGCTAAACAATCGATGAAACAAATCGAAACAGAAAAGATTTAGCATCTTTTTTTAATTTACAAAACAGATAATAAACCATGAATTTTCTTACAGTTGAAAATCTAACCAAATCATACGGAATCAGAACTTTATTTGAAGATGTAAATTTTCATGTAAATGAAGGAGACCAAATCGCATTCGTAGCAAAAAATGGAAGTGGAAAATCTACTTTACTTAAAATTTTAGCTGGATTAGAAACTGCCGATTCTGGCGAAGTTCGTCCAAATAAAGGTGTTAAAATCTTGATGTTGGATCAAAGTGATGACTTTGACGAAAACTTGAAAAGTGAAGAATATATTTTCAATCATTCGAATGAAGTTTTAGATGTTGTTCGTCAATATGAAAACATGATCGAAAATGACCCAACAAATCCTGATTTAATTGATTTAATGGGAAAAATGGATGTTTTAGATGCATGGAAAGTTGAGCCAACAATCAAAGAAATTTTATCAAAATTGAAGATTGATTTCTTGGATCAAAAAATTGGAAAACTTTCTGGTGGTCAGCGTAAACGTATTTCTTTAGCGAAGTTTTTGATTGATTTAAGTTTCGAAACTGGATATGTTCTTTTAATTTTAGATGAGCCTACCAACCATCTGGATATAGAAATGGTGGAATGGCTTGAATATTTCTTGAACAAAGAAAACAAAACATTGATTTTGGTTACGCACGATCGTTATTTCTTAGATGCAATTTGTACCAAAATTCTCGAAATGGAGGACAAAACATTGTATGTACATTCGGGAAATTACGAAACTTATATTACGAACAAAGCATTGCGTATCGAAAATCAAAATGCAACAATTGACAAAGCGAAAAACCTTTATCGTAAAGAGATTGAGTGGATGCGTCGTCAACCACAAGCGCGTACAACAAAGTCTAAATCTCGTATTGATGCGTTTTATGATACTGAAAAAGTAGCTAAACATAAAATTGTCGATCAACAAGTAAAATTAGAGATGGTAATGACGCGTTTGGGTCAAAAAATCATCGAAATGGAACATGTTTCGAAAGCATTTGGTCAAAAGAAAATTTTAGATGATTTCTCATATATTTTCGCTCGTGGTGGAAAAATTGGTTTAGTTGGAAAAAATGGAGTTGGTAAAACGACTTTCCTAAAAATGTTAGAAGGAATCGAAACTATGGATTCTGGAACAATTGAACGTGGAGAAACCTTAAATATTGGACATTTCAAACAAGATGGAATTGATTTTAAAGAAGATGAACGTGTCATTGAGTTTGTGAAAGATATTGCCGATTTTTTCCCGCTTGCAAATGGAAAAGAAATGCGTGCAGAGCAATTCTTAGAAATGTTTTTGTTTACGCCAGAACAACAACATACTTTTATCTCAAAGTTGAGTGGCGGAGAGAAAAAACGTCTGCAATTATTAGCAATTTTGTATAAAAATCCTAACTTTTTGATTCTCGATGAGCCAACAAACGATTTAGATTTACCAACTTTGACGGTTCTTGAAAGTTTCTTAGAAGAATATCAAGGCTGTTTATTAGTTGTTTCCCACGATAGATATTTTATGGATAAAGTGGTTGATGAATTAATGATTTTCGAAGGCGAAGGGAAAGTTTCTCGTTATATGGGAACGTATACCGAATATCATATCGAAAATAAAAATAAACCTGAGTCAGAAGATAAAAAAGCTGAAAAAGAAATCGTTATTCAGGAAAAAGTTGAATCGAAAGAGAAAAATGTAGAGACAAAACCAAAAAAATTATCGTTTAAAGAACAACGAGAATTAGAAGAAATTAATAAATCTTTACCAATTCTTGAAGCCAAAAAAGAAGAATTAACGAATTTACTTTCCGACCCAAATTTAGGGTACGATAAAATCGCAACTATTGGAGATGAACTACAAAAAATTGTAGACGAATTAGAAGAAAAAGAATTTCGTTGGTTAGAATTAAGCGAATAAAAATATTGAATAGGAACTTTTTTTGAGTTCCTTTTTTTGTTTTAAAAATTCATTTCTATATTTACTCTATCAATCATCAGGAGTTTCTGAAAAATCAGAACACCAACCGAGCCAAAACCGCGCTACGGTGGTATAGAATGAGGGCAAACGCCAAAATAAAAGGTTATTCTCCACTCTATCCTGTTGTTTTTATCATTAAAAAATTAAAACAATGGAAAATCTAAAAAATGAATTTGTCGTATTATTTCGTGAATTAACTGACAACGAATTAATCGAACGCTTTAATCAAAATGTAGGAAACAGTTCTTGGAATTCTGCAAGAAGATGTTATGTCAAAACATTATTCAACGAATTACAATTCCGTAATTTTGATTGCACAACCATAGAAAGAGGAAACACATTTTCGCTTCAACATCATGTAATATTAGTTGAAAATAGATTAGAATATTTAGATTAAATATAAAAAAAGGAAAACTTGATTTAAGTTTTCCTTTATATTTTACGGTAGATAATATTACTTACTCTGCTCTTTTATAAAATCATTAATCGTAACATTTAATCGTTTATTTCGGATATCTTTTTCAAAACGAATTGGTTCAGCAACACGTTCTGCACAGTCTTTCATACCACAATTTTCACACGTAACCGCAACTTCTTTTACAGGAATTGATGGGTCATTCATAAATTTCACTTTACGTTGAGCTGATTTATACAATACACCAATCGTTACGCTTCGTAAATAATTTGGATTGAATGGATCTTTCGTTGCAGAAGAAATTACATAATATTTTTGATTATTATTGAACGGATACAACGAAATTTGTGCAGAAATCTCATGATGATCATCTTGATGTTTTTCCAATTCTTTCAAAACATTTAACGAAACCCAACGACGACAATAATGCTCATCCGTTTCATTTGCTTGTGGCGATTGTTGTTGATTAAGATGAAGTTCTTTCGTTAATTTATATGAATTTGAACCAACTTTTGCTGACAAACGCAAGAAAAACAAATCACGAATATTAAAATGTTTGGGTAACAAATTTGTCATTCGTTGATAAACCGTTTCAGGTGATTCGGTATATTTTCCAAGAATTTCTTGAAATTTAGACAAATCATGATGCTCTATAGCAAACAAATTCTGCATATCCTTCAACAGTTTTTCTTCTGGTAACAACAAAGCTCCAGCAAAATAAGATGCATAAAAATTGTTTAACAATTGATCAAAATTATCAAAACTTGCCCACGAAAATGTATACAAACGTTCCTTCAAATCAAGATAATTATAGCCTAATTCTTTCGCTAAAATAAATCGTTTTTGATCATTGTCAGAATTAATATTGATATACAACAGCTTTTTCTCTTTGATAAAAATAGAACGTAATTTCGCTAAATCCTTCCCTCCTAACGAAGTGAAATCTTCATAAAGAATGGTATAATTATATTCTTCTTTCAGAATTTCTTCCATCGTTTCATTTTTTACAAAATCTTCTGATTCAATCAAATATTCTTGTAAAAAACTCTTTGCAGATTTTTCAATTTCAGGGAAATAATTATCATTTGCTTCCTGAAAAGACCTCAACGAAGCCAAGAAAAAACTTTCGCGTGTAAGATTGTAATTATTACCTATTTCAATCAACGTAGAAATGAACGCATTTACCTTCATTGGTGCGTTAGAAATGATCTCAATTAAATCTCTTTCTTCAATTCCGAAGAGTTCCAAAGGAATTTCTTGCAATAAATTTGATTGTAGAATCTCAGCGACTGGCGCTAAATTCTTATCCAATTTTAAAGAAACTATCTCATCATAAGGAATTTCCAACGCTTCGGCAAGAGCAACAATTTTATCAGTTTTTGGATATTTTTTACCTTTTTCGATCTCATTCAAATACGATTTCGAAAGTCCAGTTAACTTAGATAACTTAAACAATGACAAATCTTTAGCCATTCTTACTTGTTTTAGTTTTAACCCAAAAATTAATTTAATGTATTCTTCTTGCATAATTTTTTCAAAAATATTTGGTAAATGTAAACGAATTTTTATAATTTAGCGAACGTTCGCTGGAAGTAAAATTCCGCTCGAATAACCAAAACCAAAATTACAACAAAAACACAAAAAATGGATACTATTACAAGTGAATTAAAATTATCGCAGAATAAGCTGGATAGTTATCCAGATGTTTTGACAACCGAAGTGGTTAATTTTTTAACAGCTTTACACAAAAATTTCAACGAAAGACGTTTAGAACTTTTGGCGAATCGACAAGAAAGACAAATCTTTTTTGATTTGGGTAATTTTCCAACTTTTTTGTCAGAAACAAAAGAAATCAGAAATGGCGATTGGACAGCAGCTCCTATTCCAGCTGATTTACAAGACAGACGCGTTGAGATAACTGGTCCTGTTGACCGTAAAATGGTAATTAACGCGTTAAATTCAGGCGCTAATACATTTATGGCCGATTTTGAAGATAGTAATTCTCCCACATGGGATAACAATCTTCAAGGACAACAAAATTTAAGAGATGCAGTAGATGGTACTATTTCATTCGAAAATAATGGAAAAAAGTATCAATTAAACGAAAAGACTGCTGTCTTGCTTGTAAGACCGAGAGGTTTACATTTGAATGAAAAGAATATCATAATAGATAAACAAGAAATATCAGGCTCACTATTTGACTTTGGTTTATATTTTTTCCATAATGCACACACGTTACTTTCCAAGCAAAGTGGGCCTTATTTCTATCTTCCTAAATTAGAACATCACCTAGAAGCACGCTGGTGGAACGATGTTTTTGTTTTCGCACAAAATTATTTAAACATTCCACAAGCTACGATTAAAGCTACAGTTTTGATCGAAACTATAACAGCTTCTTTTCAGTTAGATGAAATTATTTACGAATTAAAAGACCACATCGCAGGCCTTAACTGCGGTCGTTGGGATTATATATTTTCTTATATCAAAAAATTTAAGAAACACCCAAATTTTATTGTTCCAGATCGTTCACAAGTTACGATGACTTCGCCTTTTATGGCTGCATATTCGCAAGCAGTTATTCAACGTTGTCATAAACGAAACATACATGCAATTGGTGGAATGGCTGCTCAAATTCCGATTAAGAATGATGAAAAAGCCAATGAAATCGCTTTCGAAAAAGTGAAGAATGATAAACTTCGCGAAGTAAAAAATGGACATGACGGAACGTGGGTTGCGCATCCTGCTTTGGTAAAAGTCGCAAAAGATATTTTTGACGAATACATGCCACAAGCGAATCAAATAGATAATAAGCGAGAAGATGTTATAACAACTGCCGAGGCTTTGTTAGAATTGCCAAAAGGAACAGTTACAAAACAAGGAATTCGAGACAATATTAATGTTGGAATTTTATACATCGAAAGTTGGTTATCTGGAAAAGGAGCCGCTGCCTTATATAACTTAATGGAAGATGCAGCAACAGCAGAAATCTCTCGTACGCAGGTTTGGCAATGGTTAAGCCAGTCGATTACATTAGAAAACGGATGCGAATTTAACAGTGACAAATACAAAAAATTAAGAGCTGAAGAGGTTCAGAAAATAAAACAATTAGTTGGTGAGGAAAATTATTTGAACGGAAGATTTGAAGAAGCTATTTCAATCTTTGACGAATTAGTTTTATCGCACAAGTTTACCGAATTTTTAACATTAGAAGCCTATAAGTATATTGATTAAGCCCTTATAACCAAACACACTCGAAAAGAAATACACACACAACACACATTCATAAACAAAACACAAAAAACACAATTATGAGCAATCAAGAAAGAATTCAGAAGATTCGGCAGGATTGGGGAACTAATCCACGCTGGACAGACGTTGTTCGTCCTTATTCAGCAGAAGATGTAATTCGATTAAGAGGTTCTTTGGACATCGATTACACCTTAGCAAGATTAGGGGCTAAGAAACTTTGGGAAGGTTTGAATTCAAAACCATTTATGGCGGGTTTAGGTGCTTTAAATGGTAATCAAGCCATACAAGAAGTACAAGCTGGTTTAGATGCAATCTATCTTTCGGGATGGCAAGTTGCTGCAGATGCAAATCTTTCGGCAGAAATGTATCCAGATCAATCATTGTATCCAGCCAATTCGGTTCCAATGGTGATAAAGCGTATTAATAATGCGTTGCGTCGTCGCGATGAAATACAATCTGTTACCGAACAAGGAAACATTGATTATATGGTACCGATTATTGCCGATGCTGAAGCTGGATTTGGAGGAAACTTGAATGCTTATGAATTGATGAAACAAATGATAGAAGCTGGTGCTGCTGGCGTTCATTTCGAAGATCAATTGTCATCAGCCAAAAAGTGTGGTCATCTTGGTGGAAAAGTTTTAGTTCCAACACAAGAAGCAATTAACAAATTGGTTGCAGCGCGTTTAGCAGCAGATGTCTGTGGCGTTCCTACTCTATTGGTTGCCAGAACTGATGCAGAAGCTGCGAATTTGATTACTTCGGATATTGACGAAAGAGATCAACCTTTTATCATCCAAGGAAGTAGAACTTCTGAAGGTTTTTACAATGTGAGAAATGGTTTGGAACAAGGAATTAATCGAGGCTTAAGCTATGCGCCTTATGCTGATTTAATTTGGATGGAAACATCTAATCCAGATCTTGGAATGGCAAGAGAATTTGCACAAGCGATTCGAGAAAAATATCCAAATCAGATGTTAGCTTATAATTGTTCCCCATCATTTAATTGGGCAAAACATTTAACAGAAGTTCAAATGGAAACATTCCGCGAAGATTTAGCTGAAATGGGATACAAATTCCAATTCATTACTTTAGCTGGTTTCCATGCAATGAATACCTCTATGTTCGAGTTATCACGTGCATACAAAGCCAAAGGAATGGCGGGATATTCGGCATTACAAGAAAAAGAATTTGCGTTACAAGAAGAAGGTTTTGCAGCTGTAAAACACCAATCTTTTGTAGGAACACAATATTTCGATTACGTACAAAACACAGTGCAACAAGGCATTTCATCTACTACAGCTATGGCTGAAAGTACGGAAGCCGCACAATTCTAATACATACTTTTCAATTAAAAAGGACGTACCGCAACTACGTCCTTTTTTATCTTAATTAATTTTACTAATTACAAAAACTTTTCCATTCATTTCAAAAGTATCTTGTTCCGATTTTCCAACCAAGATTCTAGCCAAAGGAGTTTGAGTTGATAGGACAAATATCTTTTTATTCTCGAAAATAATTTCCCCAAAACTACACGCCATACAGAAATTTCCCATCGTAGTTTCAACATAACTACCTAAACCAATGGTTTTGTTCTCCACAATTTTTATTTTAGAAAACACGTCTTGCTGAATTAAAACTTCATTCAATTGGTTTTGAATTCGAGTAATTTCCTGTTGCATCATTTCGCGCGACGTTTCATACTTATCACCCATACTACTTTTAGTATCGTTGTTTGAAGCACGTAAATCGTCAATCAAACCATTCAAATACGTTATTTTATCTTCGATTTGTTGTGCTATAAATTGATATAATTCTGCTTTCATTTCTTTCAATTAAATTGTTTGAGGCTTATTCTTAAATCTCAGCATGTAAATGGTTCCCAAAAGACAGATAAATGCCGAAACATAAATCACCATCGGAATACGATCCAAATAATCCTGAAAATACCAACCCGCACACAATGCTCCAAGTCCTATCCCCGCTTCCATCGCAATATACATTGTTGCCATCGCCTTTCCACGTTCATCAGGTTTACTAAAATCTATTGTCCAAGCATTTAGTGCAGGTGAAAGAATTCCGGTTGAAATGCCATACATCAAACCACCTAAAATCAACCCTATTTTTGCATCAATAGAAGCTAAAAGTACCAATGCAATAATCAATAAAACTAAGCCTAATTTTATCACCAACACACGCCCTTTTTGGTCAGATATCTTACCTGCAAAGAAACGAACCATCATCGATGATATTGTAAATACGATAAAGAAAACGCCTTTATTTTGAAAACCTAAATGTTCGGTCCAATCTGGAATTAATGTCAATATAGAACCATAAGCAACATACGAAAGAAACGTAATCAATGCCGCTGGCAAAGCTTCTTTTGCAAAAACATCTTGCTTCGAAATCTTTAGTAATCCGAACGAAAATTTCTGTTTATTTTGCAAGGTCTCTTTCATATTGAATAAAATCAATATCGATAATAATGCAAAAAACGAAGACGTAAAAAACATCACATTAATCGATGTATATAATGTAATTGTACTTCCCAATGCAGGTCCAATCGCCATTCCGATACTGAAACAAATTCCGTGCAAACCCAATGCTTCGCCCCAACGTTCGCGCGGAATAATATCTGCAATATAAGCTGCTGTTGCAGTAGGTTTGAAACCTGTCGAAAAGCCGTGTACCAATCTTAAAAATAAAAAGCCTGAAACGGTTGTTAAAACAGGATACAAAATTCCGCATACAAAACAGACAATAGAACCAACTGCCATGATAGGCACACGTCCCACTTTATCTGTTAATTTCCCACTAAAAGGTCTCGAAATTCCCGCAGTCAGTGTAAATAATGCAATAATAAATCCTTTGTATTCTGCTCCTCCCATGCTACTTAAATAAGCTGGTAACTCGGGAATCATCATATTAAAACTCGCTGAAAACAACAACGAACTCAAACACATTAAAATAAAATGCAGATTATAAACGGGATCTGAATTTAATTTTTTATTGATGGCAGAAAACATAACGGATTTTTTGCAAAGGTAATTTATCTCAACCGAAACAAACAACACAATCCAAAAAGTATTACTTGTTACAAAAAATCACTACATCATTCAACATTGTTAATCGATATTTCATTGATTATATTAATGAAATTTCCTATTTCTGAACTACTAAGATGATGTGAAAATAACTTCTACATTAGAATACAGTTAAAATACCTTATTGTATTTAATTACTTACTAAACAATTCTTATTTTAGCTTTATCAATTCTACTACCCTAAAAAACGATCTAACCAAGTATTATTTTCAAGCATGAAAAACTATGAAAATCTAAAAGAGACCTTGTCTTTTTATGGCGTAAATTGTAATAAACTATATTATATCTCATCAGGAAATCCAATTTTTGCGTTTCCTGAAAGATCATTTCGAATCGACTTTTATGCATTTTGTATTTGTTTATCTGGCTCAATAGAAGTTGAGATAGATTCTCAGAAATATTGTATTACTCAAAATGAATTCTTAATTTCTGCTCCATCTACTGTTTTGAAAATTCTAGATACCAGCTCTAATTTCAGAATGAAATTGTTATTTTTTGAGAAAAATTTTCTCCTTAAAAATATTTCTAATCCTTTCTTTATTGATAAACTTAATTTGTTTACACATCAAAACTTTACAGTTTGTAAGGCAAATAAAAAAGATGCGAATCATCTTTTAATGTTAATCAATTATCTTCAAGAACAACGAGAAAGAAATGTTTTGTTCTTAGAAGATATTATTCGATCGATTATTTTTACTTTACTTCTTGAAACTGCCTCTATAATTGCTGAACAATATTCAAAAGAAAATAAAAATCATTCCCGCGAAATCAACACTCTATTTTGTAAGTTTACACAACTTGTACAAGAAAATGTTATCGCTCACAAAGACGTACAGTTTTATGCAGATCAATTGTTTATTACAAATAAATATTTGATTCACCTTGTAAAAAAAGCAACTAAGAAAACTCCACATGTTATTATTGACGAGTATTTATTAAAAGAAGCGTATGTTTTGCTTGGCTACTCAGAGAAAACAATTGTCCAAATAGCATTAGATCTAGGTTTCAACTCTTCTTCATCTTTTGGTCGGTTTTTTAAAAAATACACTTCAATTTCTCCTCAACAATATAGAAAACAACAACATATATAAAAAAAGAAATTTGGGATACAAATGACGAATTTCGGGATACTTTAGAAAAGTAATAAAGCGTAATTTTATTCTAGAATCTTAAAATAAATAATTATGGATAAAGTTACTTCAAAATTTGACAACGTTTTAAATCATTCTACTATCTACGGAAATATTGATCATCAACCAGATGCGAGTAAAGAAACACCAAGAAACACTCCAGAAAAATCTTATCCTTTCTCTGATCAAATAGGAAATTACCAACGCAATAAAGGAATTCCTACAAAATCTTATAAGGACAGTAAGGTATATATTGTGGGAAGTGGTATTGCAGGTTTAGCTACTGCTTATTATTTTATTAGAGACGGACATTTCACTCCAGAGAACATCACATTTATAGAACAACTTCAGGTCGAAGGAGGTTCGTTAGATGGAGCTGGAAATGCAAAAGATGGTTACATAATTCGAGGAGGTCGAGAAATGGATTGTACCTACGAGAATTTATGGGATATTTTCCAAGACATTCCTGCATTAGAGTTACCAGAACCTTATAGTGTTTTAGACGAATATAGATTAGTAAATGATAATGATTCTAATTATTCTATTGCACGTTTAATTCATGAAAAAGGGAAAGTAAAAGACTTTAGTAAATTTGGTTTGAATAAGAAAGATCAATTAGCTATTATCAAACTTTTGTTAAAGAAAAAAGAAGAGTTGGATGATATAACAATTGAAGATTATTTTAATCAATCATTCTTAGAAAGTAATTTCTGGACATTTTGGCGTACAATGTTTGCCTTTGAGAATTGGCATAGTTTACTAGAATTCAAATTATATATGCATCGCTTTTTACATGCGATTGATGGTTTAAATGATCTTTCTTCATTGGTGTTCCCTAAATACAATCAATACGACACTTTTGTTACGCCATTAGGTAAATGGTTAAAAGAAAAAGGAGTAAAAATTCAGTTAAATACACTGGTTAAAGATTTAGATTTATTAATTAATACAGAAGGAAAAGTAGTCAAAGGAATTATAACAGAACAAGATGGACAAGATGTAATTATTCCTGTTACACCAAATGATTATGTTATTGTAACTACTGGTTCTATGACTGAAGATACTGCGTATGGAGATAATACAACGGCACCAGTTTTAGCGATAGATAATAATACTAGTGGTCAAAGTGCAGGATGGAAACTATGGAAAAACCTTTCTGCTAAATCTCCTGTTTTTGGTCGTCCAGAAAAATTTTGTGGGAATATTGAAAAATCTTCATGGGAATCTGTTACTTTAACTTGTAAACCTTCTGCATTAGTAGAAAAACTAAAAGAATATTCTGTTAATGATCCATATTCAGGTCAAACTGTTACAGGTGGAATTATTACCATTACAGATTCTAATTGGTTAATGAGTTTTACTTGTAATCGTCAACCACATTTTCCTACACAACCAGATGATATTTTAGTTCTTTGGGTTTATGCATTATTTATGGATAAAGAAGGAAACTACATCAAGAAAACAATGCCTACTTGTACAGGAAACGAAATCCTAACAGAATTATGTTATCATTTAGGAATTGAAGACCAAATAGATGACGTTATTGAGAATACAATCACTCGTTCTGCTTATATGCCTTACATCACATCTATGTTTATGCCTAGAGCAAAAGGAGACCGCCCACAAGTAGTTCCAGATGATTGTAAGAATCTAGGTTTAGTAGGTCAATTTGTAGAAACCAATAACGATGTAGTTTTCACAATGGAAAGTTCTGTTCGTACCGCACGTATTGCAGTTTATGAATTACTTAATTTAAATAAGCAAGTTCCAGACATTAATCCATTACAATACGACATTCGTCATTTATTAAAAGCAACTAAAACGTTGAACGATGATAAACCATTTATGGGTGAAGGTTTATTAAATAAAGTTTTAAAGGGAACTTATTTTGAACATATTCTACCTATTGGATCAGATTCACCACAAGAGGAAGAAGAAAAAGAATCTTTTCTATTAGAACAATTTGGTAAATTCAAAGAATGGGTAGGACATTTTAGAGGTTAAAATCACCCTCAATTCAATCCTGAATACCAATACTATAAAACCAATAAAAGCTTCTAAATCTTTAGTGATTTAGAAGCTTTTTGAGTATTACTATATTTTTTCTATTTAAAAACTATACCAGCTTTTATTAATAAATATTAGCTATAGTGATATTATTATTGAATTATTAAAGGTTTTATTTCAAATTCTGATTCAATATTTTCCTTTAATTTTAGAAATTCTATTGTATGCATACTATGCAAATCAACATCAGTTAATCCAAATGGTCCATTTTCTCAGTAATATATAGTCCATTTTCAAGCTCAATTATTGCTTTCTCCATTTCATCAAGTTCATTTTCGAAATATTTAAAATGATAATTAATGATTTTTAAATTTAAAATTAATTCTATTGGTTTAGATTCAACTTTCCTTGCTAATTCAAACTTTTTTAAAGTTTCACTTTCATTCCATTCTTCTGTTGGAAAGTAAGGAATTTGAATTAGTTTATCATTATCAATTTTTATAAAAGACTCAAACTCCTGTAATCCATATTTATTTTCTGGGTTATAACAATATTTTATTTCGGTTATAATTTTTCCAATACTATCAGTCAGGGTCATTTTACAAAATTAAACTTAACAATATTTCTTTTCAAGAATAAACAAAACCTGTTTTACAAAAAAGTTGTCATTTCTATATTTCATTCAACAACATTCCAATATACAAAATCTCAACCACTCCCAACACCCCACAAAAAAAGCTCTTATCAAAGAGCCATTTGGTTAAAGAACTGTTTTGGATAATAAAATTTATTTCCAAACTTAATGTAAGGAATCTTATTCGTTTTCCTCATCCTATACAACGTTTTGTCACTCACGTTAAGCAAACTTTTTAGGTCTGCGTTATCATAGAATTTCTGATTTTCTTCTAATAGTAGAAAAGTTTTTTGGAATTCTATCAGCAGGAGCTTCATATCCTTTAATGCCTCTCCATCGTTTTGTAAAAATAAATCATTTTTCATATATTTAGTTGATGTTAAGATGTACTAATTTATAAAATAAATACTTAATAACCAAATATTTACCAAACAAACAATATTCCTTTACACGAAATCTAGCTATCACCCTACTTTTTGTAGAGTACTCAAATCGATTATGTTCGACAATAAACCAATGTATCGTTGAACAGTTTTAGGATTAAAACCATAAATACAAGCAAGGTTCTCCCAGAATTTTACACCAAACATAAAGATGAAAAAAAAACACATATTCACTTTGCAAAAAAAATACCACATAGAAACATAGAACCAAATGATTTTGCTTTCCAATTAGTAGTCTACCTATTCGTATTTTCAACTAATTTTTACAAGCCATCACAACTAAAACTATGTTTCTATGTGGTCAAAATAAATTTGAACAACATCTATAAAATTCTATTTTCGATACGATTCTTCTTCACTCTTCTACGCCGTTAAACAAAGTATTGTACCGAAAAATCACTCCAATCAACGAACTTCATTTTACTACTACCTCACTACTACCTTTACACAACCATATACTCGCCAAGATAAATACTGGTACTCGCCATAGCCTTTGTTTCACTATTCAGAAACGCCCAAAAATTCACTTTTTTGCCATTGTAATACGTTGGTAAAGTAACATCTATAATCATAGAATCACGAGTTACAACATTCTGAAACACTTCGAACGAATTTAGTTCCTCGCAATAACAAACAAGATTCACAAAATCCGAAGGTTGCGCATTGCCTTGCCCAGAATTATCTTCCCAATTCATTTGGAAACTATCCCCACCTGCCGTCTCTATCGTAGGTTGTAAAAAGCCAACCAAATCGCCTTTCGACACCAATACACGCTCTAATACAATAACAGGTAAACCATTCTCCATTTCCAATGCATTGTTCAGCATATAAGAAGTCGCGATGTTGTAGCGCGATTTTAGCCCGACTCTATTCCCAAAATATAAATTAAGAATAAGACGAATTGGTTGCAAAAAACCAATAATTTTCTTAAATTTGATTTGTTGCATCAATTGCAAATCAGTAGGTTGGCTTTTAGATTTTTTTGGCAAACTACGGATAATGTCTTTGCCGCGCCAATTAACGCCTACTACAGTTCCTACTTTTCCTGAGAATCCACCAAGGATTCCTTTTTTAATTTCTGCCATAATTGCAAGTTTTTATTGTTAATATTCATAAAGTTAGCAACAGAAACAACACCATTTACAAAAACACAATTTTGTGCCCGCATTTGCCCTGCTCTGCCCGCATTTGTCCACTTCTGTCCAGTTACTTTTTACACAATACTAGTAATATGACAAAATAAAAACCTCGCTAACCTCCTATTTATAAGAGCTACAGAGAAATTGAATTTTTGGTCAATTTTGGTCTTGTTCGACCATTGTTCGACCATTGTTCGACGAATCTTCGGAAAAACGGCATTCTCGTCGAAGAACGGTCGAAGAAAACACGAACAAAAGTGGGAGGAAATTGAAATTGTAAAAATAAAATGATGCAAGAATACTTTGTTTCGCTATCCATACATTCATTATTACATTCTACATCAAATTACTTCGTGATACATGAATTTTGTTTTTATAAGTATCTTATTTACAAAAAAATAATTATATTTGCTTCTAATTTTACGAAATGCGGATATAGTTGATTTTTTACGAAACAAAAGCTAGATCAGTTTCGTGAAAAAACAATGTTACCTGCAACCCTTTCCAAACACTACGCAACAAGAAAGCGACCTCGAAAAGTCGCTAAAAAAAATTATTTATCTAACATCACTTTATAAGTTGGGTCTTCAATGATATTTACTTCGATAACACTTTCTGCATTTTTCAATAATTGTCGACAGTCTTCGCTTAGATGCTTCAAATGTACTTTTTTATTTTGCTTAGCATAACGATGTGTCAAAACGTTCAACGCTTCTATTGCTGACATATCTACCACTTTACTTTCCTTAAAATCAATAATTATTTCTTCGGGGTCACCAATTACATCAAATTTTTCTGTAAAAGCTGTAGTTGAACCAAAGAAAAGTGGACCAAATATTTCGTAATGCTTTACTCCTTTATCGTCAATGTATTTTCTGGCACGTATTCTTTTAGCACTTTCCCAAGCAAAAACTAATGCTGAAATAATAACTCCTATTAAAACTGCCAATGCGAGATTGTGTAGCAACACAGTAACTAAAGCAACTAACATACCTACAAAAATGTCGTGTCGTGGCATTTTATTAATAATACGGATACTTGCCCATTCAAACGTACCTATCGCTACCATAATCATAAGTCCAGTAAGTGCAGCCATCGGAACTTTTTCAATTAAACTACTACCAAACATTATAAATACTAAAAGAGCCACAGATGCAATAATTCCAGATAATCTCGCTCTTGCTCCACTGGATACATTAATTAAGCTTTGTCCAAGCATTGCACAACCGCCCATTCCTGAAAAGAAACCCGATAAAATATTAGCCGTTCCTTGTGCCACTGCTTCTCTATTGCTATGTCCTCTTGTTTCAGTAATTTCATCAATAATATTCAAGGTCAATAAACTTTCAATCAAACCAACCCCTGCAACAATAGCCGCATACGGAAAAATGATTTGAAGTGTTTCTAAATTAAAAGGAATTTGAGGAATATGAAACGGCGGAAATCCACCTTTTATAGAAGCAATATCGCCAACAGTTTTGGTATCCAATTTTAAAAAATAAACCAACCCAAAAACCACTAAAATAGCAGTAAGGGAAGCGGGAACAGCTTTTGTAATTTTAGGCAATCCCCAAATAATAAGCATTGTTAAACCCACCAAAGCCAAGAGAATATACATATTTGAACCTGTGAGCCAATTGCCCGAAACATCTTTGAATTGGTCTAACTGCGACATAAAAATAATGATGGCTAAACCATTCACAAAACCAAAAATAACAGGATGCGGAACCAAACGGATAAGTTTTCCTAACTTTAAAAATCCTGCTAACATTTGAATAATTCCTGCCAAAATAACGGTGGCAAAAACGTATTCCACACCGTGCGTTTTTGCTAAAACAACTATGACTACTGCTATTGCACCAGTTGCACCCGAAATCATTCCGGGACGACCGCCTAAAATGGACGTAACCAAGCCCATCATAAAAGCGGCATAAAGACCCACAAGCGGAGAAAGTCCTGCAATTAAGGCAAACGCAACTGCTTCTGGAACTAAAGCCAAAGCAACGGTAATACCTGATAAAATTTCGGTTTTGTAATCTACTTTTTGTTTGAAATCAAACAAATTGATAATTTTCTGCATAAGATATTTGTATTGTAAAAATTTATAAAATGTAATTTGCACCGAAAATCAGCATTTCGGGTACACGAAAGAAACCAATAAAAGGAATTGGGAAAAAACAGCAATTAACCAACCATTAAGGCGGAGTAACTTGAGAAGATATTTGCGTTGTTTTTTTCATTGAGGTTGCAAAATTAACATTTTATGACAACTTGACAAAACAAAACTTGACAAAACCTAATAAAAAATTAGGGCAGCAGGTAACAAGGTATTGCCAAAAGCGGGGCTGAAGGAATTATATTGAACATTTTTGCTATATTTGAACTTTGGTATTTCTATTGAAGTTTGGTGCTAAAACTCCCCGCCTTCGGCAATACCCAAACCGTTAGCTGACATTATTTCTAAAAACCGTGATTAAAAATTTAATATTCATATTTTGCTTTTTACTCTCATTGAATCTTTATTCCCAAAAAATCAATGAAGAATATTATTTGTTCTCTAACGAAAACATTTCGGAAAATCTAATATTTAAAAATGATTCAATTGTTATATCAAAACCAATTTTTCGTGGAGGAATATTTATAGAATCGAATTATAAAGAGAAAATTTATAAATATGAGATTATAAACGATACGCTTATAATCTATAACTTTCGTGATTCAGGAAATTTAAAATATAAAATAACTGAAAATTATATTGAAAACTCTGAAAGAAAAGAAATTTTTATAATAAGAAATGAATTTGAAAAGTTTCCAGATTTAGCAGTTAAATTTGAAGATCAAATCTATTGGATTGATTCTCCTCAAACTTCAAACGGAGTAATAACTAAAGAAGGTAAAGTTAATAGAAAAATTCAGAAGCTTTTCAAGAATAAGAACATTGATAATTTAAATTTAAAACTTTATAAAGGGTATGAAGCATTCATAGAATTTGGATATCAATATGTATTTGGAATTATTAATGTAACAGAAAAACAATAACGTCAGCTAACATCGGTAACTGTTGCACAACTCCAATTTACAGTAAAAACAGAATATATGACCTCGTTTAAGCCTTTTTAAGCGAGGTTTATTTTTAGAAAAATATATTAATGTAAAATTAGGT
>NZ_DJTP01000030.1:0-31785 GCF_002440405.1 Empedobacter sp. UBA6305
CTATTTCAGGACGGGACAATTTCTAAAAATTAAATATCTTTCTTTTCTAAGTAAACGACTTTTTTCGTTTCGAAAAAATCTTCGTCAAAAAAGTTTTGAATATCAAATAAAACTGCATTCGGAAAACCTGCTAATTCTTCTGTCAAATCGCCTCCTTTTAAATATAATAAACCATTTGGAAAAGGATTAATCGCTTCTTTTTTGAATTTTCCACGAATCCATTCTGCAAATCTTGGCATTGCTGTTACCGCACGGGAAACCACAAAATCGTATTTATCTGTTAACTCTTCGGCACGCTTTTGTTCAGCTTTTACATTCGTCAAACCTAAACCATCAGCCACACCTTTTACAACCTTGATTTTTTTCCCGATAGAATCTACCAAATGAAACTGAACATTCGGAAACAAAATTGCCAACGGAATTCCTGGTAAACCTCCTCCAGTTCCTACATCAAGAACAGAAGAACCGTCTGTAAACTCCATCACTTTTGCAATCGCTAACGAATGTAAAATATGATTAGTATAAATTTCGTCAATATCTTTTCGAGAAACAACATTGATTTGATCGTTCCATTCTTTGTACAAATCACCAACTTTCGAAAATTGCTCGATTTGTTTTTCCGTTAAATCTGGAAAATATTTTAAAATTAAATCAATCATTGCTTAAATAATTTCTGAAACTCGCTGACAAACGTAATCTAACAACTTTGTATCGTCTTCTGTAAACGGATTAATTTTGTGCGAATCGATATCAATTTGACCAATATTTTCTCCATTTTTGAAAATTGGAACAACAATTTCAGCTTTCGTTTCGATTGAACAAGCCAAATAATTATCTTGTGCATAAACGTCTGGCACAACAAAAGTTTCGTTAGATTCTGCCACTTGCCCACAAATTCCTTTACCATAAGGAATTACTGTATGATCGGTCGCCGCTCCAACATAAGGACCAAGTTTTAGCTCATTTTTATCTCCATTCTTGAAATAAAATCCCACCCAATTGTAGTATTCAACTTCGTCACTCAACAATTGACAAATCTTTTGTAGTCTGTCTTCCGTAGAAATTGCGCTATCAATTATGACATCCACGCGTTTATGTAAATCTTGCATTTTGTTACTTCTAAAAAAGCAAATTTATTGATTAATCATAACTTAATCAAAAGTTGACGTTTTTCATTTATCTTTGTACAAGATTTTTTAATCAAATGAAAGAATTTAAACCCTTATTGTTATTCCTTGCACGTTTTTTAGGAACTTACATTATTTTAAGTTTAGCTTATAAATTATATTTGGATCAATATTTACCGCACAATAACCCTGATCCGTTTACAAAATTAACATCAGATATAACAGCTTTTGGCTTGAACAAATGTGGTTTTTTCTCATTTTCTAATATTGCCGAAAATCACCCTTGGATGCGTTTGGTTGTAGATGGACAAGTTGCATCTATTGTAAATGAAGGTTGTAATGCGATTTCTATTCTGATCATTTTCGTTTCGTTTATCGTTGCTTTTTACACGAATTTCAAACAAACTTTTTTGTTTATTTTGTCTGGTTTAGCAATTCTTTTTGTGATGAATATTTCGAGAATTATGTTGCTAAATTATATTTTTAGATACCACGCAGAATATGGTAAAATGGCGCACGATTATTTGTTTCCAGCAATTATTTATGGTTCAATCGTAATTCTTTGGATTGTTTGGATTAAGTTTTTTGTAACAAAATACAATAAACGAAATGCCAAATAAATATTTACGTTACGCAATTGCAGTTTTACTTGTTTTTGGATTGATATTAGTCCGAAAATTTGAAGATATTTTATTTTACGATCCTTTCATAAAATACTTTCATTTTGTTGGTCATTCAAAATTTCCTGAAATTGATTTACCAAAATTGAGCGCAAGTTTGATGGTTCGTTTTCTTATCAATACATTATTAACTGTATTAATTATTTGGTTTATTTTCTGGAAAAAAAGTTATGTTAAATTCTCTATCATTATTATGATTATTGGATTAATCGTTCTTTTACCAATCTATAATTATTTGATTTCAACACATTTTTCATCAGGCGAAATGGTTTTCTTTTATGTGAGAAGATTTCTCATTCAGCCTATGTTTTTATTGATTTTAGTTCCTTGTTTTTATTACCAAGAAATACAACATAAAAAAACGGTCGAAAATTAATTTTCGACCGTTTTTTTTATTTTATCTAACTTATCTTTTACAATAAACCTGATTCATCTTTTTCTTGTTGTGCATCCAATTTTGCTTGCTCTTTTGCTGCAGCTTCTTGTGCTTTTTGTTCTGCAACTTTACGTTTTTCTTCGTTTGCAATTTCTGCATTTGCTTTATTCACCGCTTTGTATTTATAAAGCCAACCTAAAAATCCTCCCAAAATAAATCCGATACCAGCACCTCCTGTTATTCCGACTAAAAATTCTTTGTCCGCAAATAATCTTGAGATATCTAAATTTGTAAAATAGTACATTGCAACGCTAATCGCAATCAACAAAAATCCAATAAAAGTAGAATAGGTCATCGTTATATGTTTTTAAAATAAATCTTGTAACATTCTTTGGCGAACAGCTTCGTACAAAATCGCTCCAGCCGCAACCGAAACATTCAGTGAAGCAGTTTGTCCAGCCATAGGCAATTTAATAATTTTATCCGAAATTTTAATAATAGAATCCGAAACTCCATCTTCCTCACTTCCCATCACAATAGCTGCAGGAACAGAGAAATCTGCATCATAAATAAATTCTGCTGATTTTTCAGAAGCACTAAAAATTGAGATTCCAGCCGATTGTAAATATTTAATAACATTCACTAAATTTCCTTCTTTACAAACCGGAATATTGTACAACGCTCCTGTCGAAGTTTTGATCGCATCTGCATTTACAGAAGCCGAACCTTTTGCTGGAATAATAATTGCATCAACACCAACACATTCTGCTGTACGAGCGATTGCACCAAAATTACGAACATCAGAAACACGATCTAAAATCAAGATAAAAGGTGTTTTTCCTTGTTCCCAAATTTGAGGTAATACATTTTCGATTGAATCAAATTCGATTGGCGAAATAAATGCATAGACTCCTTGGTGATTTTTTCCTGTAAAACGATTTAGTTTTTCTACAGGTACATAACTTACAGGAATTTCATATTCAGTGATTAATTTTCTCAATTCAGAAAAAATTTCACCTTGTAAACCTTTTTGAATAAAAATTTTGTCGATTGTTTTCCCTGCTTCAATCGCTTCTATTACTGGTCTTAAACCAAAAATTCCCGCTTCGTTTTTCATAAGTGCAAAGATAAAAAATTATACGTAACTATTTACCTATCCTTCTCTTCAATTGTTGTAAATAATTTGGAAAGCTCATATACAACATGCAACCAATAACAATTAGCGAAATCATTGAGATTAAATTTAGTTTGATATGAACAATTTTTGACACAAAAACAACCACCAAAACAACATTAAATAAAGTTTGGAAATAAAAATGTTGCGCAATTTTTCGTCCAAAATCTGATTTGCTATACGAAGCAAAAAACATAAAAAGCACTAAAATTGTAAAAATTAAACTAATTTTCATTCTAAAAAAAATCACTAAATTTGAAAGGTTAAATATACTCAAAATGCAACAATATCACGATTTATGTAAAAAGGTTTTAGCAGAAGGCGCTTTTAAAGAAGACAGAACGGGAACAGGAACTAAAAGTATTTTTGGTTACCAAATGCGTTTCGATTTGTCGAAAGGTTTCCCTTTGGTGACGACTAAAAAATTACATTTAAAATCGATTATCTACGAATTGTTGTGGTTTTTGAAAGGTGATACGAATATCAAATATTTAACAGATAATGGTGTAAGAATATGGAACGAATGGGCTGACGAAAATGGTGATTTAGGTCCTATTTATGGTCATCAATGGCGTTCATGGGGGAAACCAAATGGAGAAGTTGTTGACCAAATTAAAGTTGCGATTGATCAAATAAAAAATAATCCTGATTCACGTAGAATTATAGTTTCTGCTTGGAATGTTGGAGAATTAGATCAAATGGCTTTAGCTCCATGTCATGCATTTTTTCAGTTTTATGTGAATGATGGAAAATTATCGTTGCAATTGTATCAACGTAGTGCAGATATTTTCTTAGGTGTTCCATTCAATATTGCGTCATATGCGTTATTACAAATGATGGTTGCACAAGTTTGTGATTTAGAAGTCGGCGATTTTGTGCATACTTTTGGAGATGCACATATTTACAAAAATCATTTTGAACAAGTTGAACTACAATTAACACGCGAACCTTTTCCTCTTCCAACAATGAAAATCAATCCGAATGTAAAGGATATTTTTGATTTTACATACGAAGATTTCGAATTAGAAAATTATCAAGCTCATCCTCACATCAAAGGAATTGTAGCAGTTTAATCATAAAAAAACACTTAAAGTCTCCAAATTGGAGGCTTTTTTTGTAACTTTTCGAGAAAATTATCAACCAATAGAAATAAATTTTTACGATGAAAAAACGAATCCTTTGGCTTTCATCAGCCTTTATTATATCAAGTCTTACTTATGCGCAAGTAATGACGCCACCGCCGAGTTATAACGAAAACCAAACGAACAAATTAGATATTTATCGTGCAGAAGCAGAACGAATTAATAATCTTGTTCATACCAAATTGGATCTTAAATTTGATTATGCAAAAGAGCACGTTTTAGGTGAAGCTTGGGTAACATTGAAACCACATTTCTATGCTACAAACAAAGTTACATTAGACGCAAAAGCAATGTTGATTAGCGAAGTCGCTTTGGTAAATGGTGCTACAAAAAAAAAATTAAATTATAAATACGATGATTTACAATTAGTCATCGATTTGGATAAAGAATACAAAAAAGATCAAGAATATACACTTTACATCAAGTATACAGCGCGTCCAAACGAAGTAAAACAAGAAGGAAGTGCGGCCATAAACGATGCAAAAGGTGTTTATTTTATCAATGCAAAAGGTGAACGACCAAATTATCCAACTCAAATTTGGACACAAGGCGAAACTGAATCTTCTTCTTGTTGGTTCCCGACAATTGATAAAACGAATCAAAAAACTTCACAAGAAATCACGTTAACATATCCTGATAAATATGTTTCATTATCAAATGGAACAATGAAATCTTCGAAGAAAAATTCGGACGGAACAAAAACTGATTATTGGAAATTTGATAAAAAACATGCGCCATATTTATTCTTTTTCGGGATTGGAGATTACGCAGTCATCAATGATAAATGGAAAAATATCAATGTTGATTATTACGTAGAACCAGAATATAAAGATGTTGCAAAGCAAATTTTTGGTAATACACCAGAAATGATTCAGTTCTTTTCTGATAGATTAAACTATCCTTATCCTTGGGATAAATATGCACAAATGACGGCTCGCGAATATGTTTCTGGAGCTATGGAAAATACAACAGCTTCTTTATTTCATGATGGTGTTCAGCAAAAAGCTGGTCAATTAGTCGATGAAAACACTGCTGAATATGTTATTGCGCACGAATTATTTCACCATTGGTTTGGAGATTTAGTTACGGCTGAAAGTTGGGGAAATTTAACAGTGAATGAATCGTTTGCTAATTATTCTGAATATTTATGGTTTGAATATAAATACGGAAAAGAGAAAGCGGATGAGCATCGTTACAACGAAATGTTTGGTTATAAACAAGGCGATGGACCAACGAAAAATTTGGTTCGAGTTCATTACAATTCTCGCGAAGACATGTTTGATGGTGTTTCGTACAACAAAGGTGGAATTATCTTACATATGTTGAGAAACTTCTTAGGAGATGATGCTTTCTTCAAAGGTTTGAACAAATATTTGAAAGATAATGAATACGGAAAAGCTGAATCTACTCAATTACGATTGGCTTTGGAAGAAGTTTCTGGTCGTGACTTAAATTGGTTTTTCAATCAATGGTATTACGAAAATGGTCATCCAAAATTAACAGTTGTTTCAGATTATTCTTCAGCAAATAAAAAAATAAAAGTTGTTGTTCGTCAAGATGCTTCAAAATTATTTGAATTTCCTTTTGCGATTGATATTGTCGAAAATGGAAAAACAACGCGTCAACAAGTTTGGGTTCCAAAACAAGCCGAAACTGTTTTCGAATTTGCAGCAAACCAAAAACCTGATGTCGTTATTCCAAATGCGGATCAAGTTTTATTAGCAGATATCGACGATAAAAAACCTGTTGAAGATTTTATTGCGCAATACAAAGCTGGAAAAGGAAATTACACGACACGTTTATTAGCGATTGAAGCAATGGCAAATGCGCAAGCAACTAATCCAAAAGCGGCTGATGCCTTGGTTAATGCTTTAGATGATTCATTTGATGGATTAAGAATTTATGCGATTCATAAATTGGACACAAAATCAAAAACGATTGTTGATAAAGCTTCATCAAAATTAAAACAATTGGCTTCTAATGATCCTAAAACATTGGTTCAAGCGGCTGCTTTAAGTGCTTTGAATGATGCCAATATTTATGATGTAGCAATTTTCGAGAAAGCTTCAAAAAGCCCTTCATTTAGTGTTCAAGGAGCCTCGTTAACTGGAATCTTAAAAAATAATCCTTCAAAAATTAATGATTTAACAACTAATCTTGATAATGAAGTGATTAAAGGTTCACCAGATTTAGCAATGGCATTAGTTCCGACTTGGATCAAAAATAATCAATTGGATAAAGCTGCTTTAATTTCGGAATCTGCTGCGATGTATGAATTCGTAAAATTCCAAGATCCAGAAAAAGGAAAAATTGCTGAACAAGCTTTCAATTGGATTATGAACAATGACACACCAGATGCAACGGCTGAAATTGCTAAAACATATTCGCGTTATTATCCATATTTGAAAGAACAAAATCCACAAGCAGGACAAGCTGTGAAAATGATGGCTGAAAAAGCATTGCAAGTAAAAACGAATGCTGCAAAAACAATTAAATCAGCAACTATTGCAAAACAAGTGGAGCAATTACAAGATGCTATAAATAAAATGAAATAATTCACTAAAATTATTATATTTGTTAAGCTATCCTTGCAAGAGGATAGCTTTTTTTACCTTATAACTTATGATAAACATTGTAGTAGCAAAAGCAAGCAACAACGTAATTGGTGCAAAAAATGATTTGATTTGGCATTTACCAAATGATCTGAAACATTTCAAAAGTATAACTTCTGGGCATCCTATTATTATGGGACGAAAAACGTTCGAATCATTGGGTAGACCTTTACCAAATCGTACCAATATTGTTGTGACAAGAGATCAGAATTGGAATACAGAAGGTATCGAAATTGCGTCTTCTTTACCAAAAGCAATAGAAGTTGCGAAAAAAATTGACGATGATATTTACATTATCGGTGGTGGAAATATTTACAAACAAGCGATGGAATTTACTGATATTTTGTACATCACAGAAGTTCATCACGAATTTGATGGAGACACTTATTTCCCAGAAATAGACTTGGACGAATGGGAAGAAGTAGAACGAGAAGATTTCAAAAAAGATGAAAAACATCCATATGCTTACTCGTTTGTGACGTATAAAAGAATAGATTAGAAACTTTCGTGCATAAAAAAAGCAAGAATTTTGATTCTTGCTTTTATATTTTTTACACCTTAATGTTTTACATCTTGTACTTCGTCTGGATTGTGTTTGTATTTGAACACAATTGCGAACAATACCGTAACAACTAATGCGTAGCCTGCGAAAATAAACCAAGAATGTCTCCATCCTTCTAGCTGCAATGTCAAATCAGTTTGACTATACACTAAATGATTCACGATGTATTGTGCAATTAACATTCCGATTGTTGCTCCAAAACCATTGGTCATCATCATAAAAACTCCTTGTGCAGAAGAACGAATTTCTTCGTTTGTTTCTTTGTCTACATACAACGAACCTGATACATTGAAAAAATCGAAAGCGATTCCGTAAACAATCATTGATAAGATAAACATCCAAACGCCAGATCCTGGATCTCCTAATCCAAATAATCCGAAACGTAAGACCCAACCTACCATTGCCATCAACATCACGATTTTGATTCCGAATCGTTTTAGCACGAAAGGAATTAATAAAATACACAATGTTTCAGAAACTTGAGACAACGAAATTAAAGCATTTGCATTACTTGCTCCCCACGTATTGGCATAATCTGGAATATCCTTAAACGTTGTGATAAATGGATTTGCATATCCATTTGTAATTTGCAAAGAAACGCCTAAAAGCATTGAAAAGATAAAGAAAATTGCCATTTTTCTATCTTTAAATAATGCAAAAGCTTTTAAACCAAATGCATCAGAAATAGATTGTTTTTCAGAACTTTTGTTAACTGGGCAATTAGGTAATAAGAAACTGTATAAAAACAATATAACTCCTAAAAATCCAGATACAAAGAACTGATAATAATTGGATTGAAAACTTACGAATGTTGGATCACTTGAAAAGTTAAATCCAAAAACACCATCTTTAAATCCAGAGAAATTAACAAATAACATCGCTACAATAAAACCAACTGTTCCAAACGTTCTGATTGGAGGAAAGGATTTGATTGTGTCTAAATTATTTTGTTTTAAAATTGTGTAGGCTGTTGAGTTAGAAAGGGCGATTGTTGGCATAAAGAACGCCACACTAACCGAATAAAGTGCGAAGATTGTTGTAAAATCTACATCGTTTCCAGCTGTCATTCCGTAATAACCTGCTGCAAACATAAAAATCGCAGCTAATAAATGATTCAATCCCAACAAACGTTGTACAGGAATCCATCTATCCGCTACAATACCCATTATTGCGGGCATAAAAATCGACACAATACCTTGCATCGCGTAAAAAAGACCAATTTTTGGACCTAAGCCAACTGATCCTAAGTAATTTCCCATAGAGGTTAGGTATGCTCCCCATACCGCAAACTCAAGGAAACTCATGATTGTAAGTCTAAGCTTTACAGACATAATTATTTGAAATAGTTATTAGTTTCCCATGTTATCGATTTGATCACGAAGGCGAGCTGCCAATTCATAATCTTCATTCTTCACAGCTTTTTCCATCTCAGTTTCAAGTTCAGATTTTGTCCAACCTTCATATTCGTTGATATCAGACAAATCATTTTCCAAACCAGCCAAGATATCCAAATCATCTTCGAAGTTATTTGCTGCGCGACGTATATTTTCTTCTTCTTCAATAACGTCCAAATGAATTCCAGCTTTTTCTACAACATTATCATAGGCATAGATAGGTGCATTGAAACGAACAGCCAATGCAATTGCATCAGAAGTTCTCGAATCAATCTCGGCACGTTGTCCATCATCATTCACAAAAACAATATTCGAATAAAAAACACCATCTTCTAATTTATAAATATAAATAGAATCAACATTCAATTGAAATTCTTTTCCTAATGAAATAAACAAATCGTGTGTTAATGGACGAGGTGGATTAATATCTTTCTCTAAAGCTAATGCGATTGATTGTGCCTCAAAGCTCCCAATAATAATTGGCAACTTTCTTCCTCCTACATTTTCCTCTAGAATCAACGCATATGCGCCAGTCTGAGTTTGACTGTAAGATATTCCTTTAATATTTAATCTAATTAAATTGTCCATTTGGGCGTAAATCTATGAAAAACTGATGAATATTTAATCTTTTTTTAATGAATAAAAAAAATCCGAACCACCTAAATGATTCGGATTGAATTTATAATCTTAAAATGATTAAGCTTGACCTTTATATTTTTTTAACTCTTCAGTTAATTTAGGAACAATCTCAAAAGCATCTCCTACGATTCCGTAATCAGCCGCTTTAAAGAAAGGCGCTTCTTGATCATTGTTGATGACAACAATTGTTTTAGATCCATTAACTCCAGCTAAGTGCTGAATAGCTCCTGAAATACCAACTGCGATATATAAATTTGGCGCAATTGCTTTTCCTGTTTGTCCTACGTGCTCAGCATGCGGTCTCCAACCAATATCAGCAACTGGTTTAGATGATGCTGTAGCAGCTCCTAAAACTTTTGCTAAATCTTCGATCATTCCCCAGTTTTCAGGACCTTTCATTCCACGACCTGCAGAAACAACAATATCCGCTTCTTTCAAATCGATTTTATCAGAAGAAGCCATTTCTGTTGAAACAACTTTTACTTTTGCATCTGCATCAGAAACTGATACTGAAGCTGATTCTTCTGAACCTGAAACTGCATTTTCTTTTGCTCCGAATGCGTTTTGTAGAACTGTAACTACAACTTTTCCTGAAACTGCAACAGTTTCTACTCCTTTTCCAGAGAATGCTTTACGTGCAACTGTGAATGGAGAAACTGCTGTTGGAGATTTTTCTACATTTGTTACTAAAGATGCTCCTGTTTTGTATGCTAAAACTGGTGCTATAGTCGCTCCTTCGTTTGTTGATGGTAAAACCACAACATCTCCTTGAGCAACTTCAGCCAAAGCTTTTGCGTAAGAATTTGCATCAAATTTTGCTAAAGCTGCATTATCAACTTTAACTACTTTAGATGCTCCATATTTATATAATTCGTCAGCAGTAGCATTTCCAAAAACGATTGCTGTAACAGTATCTCCAGCAACATCAGCTGTAGCTTTTGCGTAAGAAACTGCTTCTAATCCTGCTTTTTTATATTTTCCGTCGTGTGACTCTGCGTATACAAAAATTGCCATTTTTTAATTTCTTTTTAGGTGAATAATTAGATTACTTTAGCTTCTTCGTGTAATAATCTTACCAATTCTGCTACATTGTCTTTGTCGATTAATGTTACATTACCTCTTTCAGCAGGTTTTACATAACCAACAACTTCAACTTTAGTTTCTGTCGCTTCTGGTGCAACAACTGCGATTTGTTTTGTACGCGCTTGCATAATTCCACGCATATTAGGAATTCTTAATGCAGCCTCGTCAACCAATCCTTTTTGTCCTGCGATAACAGCTGGTAAAGTAACTTCTACAGTTTCTTTTCCTCCGTCAATTTCACGAACAGCTTTTGCAGAAGAACCTTCTACATCAAGACCGATACATCCGTTTACAAAACCATAATCTAACATTGCAGCAACTAATCCTGGTACAGAACCTCCATTATAATCAATTGATTCTTTTCCTGTCAATACTAAATCAAAACCACCATCTTTAGCAGCTTTTGCGATTTGTGTAGCAACAAAGAAATCATCGCGAGCATCAGCATCAATACGAATTCCATCATTCGCACCAATCGCTAAAGCTTTACGCATAACTGGATCTACAGTTGCATCTCCAACAGTTAAAATTGTAACAGTAGCTCCTTGTTTTTCTTGTAACTCTACTGCTTTATTTAAACTAAATTCGTCGTGCGGGTTAATAACGAACTGAACACCATTTTTATCAAATGATTTTCCGTCAGCTGTGAAGTTGATTTTTGCTGTAGTATCTGGTACACTACTAATACAAACTAATATCTTCATAATTTTGTGTTTACTTTTTCTTTTATGTAAAAATAACTAATTTATTTTATTATGCAAGCATAACATTGTTAATTCTTTACTAAGTCGTTACTTTTCGCTTTCAATTGTTTTTTATAAACTGAATTTGAAACCAATACACTTAGTTCGTACAATAACCAAAGAGGAATTGTAACTAAAATCATACTGTACACATCGTTTGGTGTAATTGCAGCTGCAATCACTAATACAACAATAAATGCGTGTTTACGGTATTCTTTCAAAAATTTTGGTGTTAAGATTCCAATACTCGTTAAGAAGTAAACGAAAACAGGCATCAAAAACATAACTCCCATCGATAATAATAATTGAACAAATAAATCGATATAACTTGGCAACGTCCATGTATTTCCTACACCAAAAGGATCGTAAGTGAATAAAAATTGTGTACACAATGGTAGCAACATATAGTAACTAAATAAGACTCCTGTTACAAAGAAAAACGAAACAGCGAAAATGGTAAATCCTGCATATTTTCGTTCAGCTTCTTTTAATGCTGGTTTTACAAATCGCCAAATTTCAAAAATAATATAAGGAATTGCGATAATTACACCACACACAATTACTGCAAAAAATTGTGAAGTGATCTGTCCTGATGGATTAAGATTGGTCAATTCTTTCGAAATATCAAATGATTCGGTATAAATTTTTCCGAAACCTGTTAATTCACCAAATTGATTAAAAATATCAAACGTTGGAAAAGTTGATTTTAATGGAGCCATAATCACATGTTCCACCAATTCGTCCCAATAAATAGCGACTGCAATAGATGTAATCACAATTGATAAAATAGAACGAACCAAATGTCCTCTCAACTCACCAATATGAGCCAAAAATGACATACTCGATTTTGTATTATCTGCCATACGCTTATTCGATTCCTTCGTTTAAAATTGAGTGAATATCCAAAATTCCATAATAATGATTTTCTTCATCAACCACCACCAATTGTCCAATACTGTTGTGACGAAGAATCGCTAAAGCTTCTCTTGCTTTTTCAGCTTTTTTGATTGTTTTCGGATTCATTGAAGCAATATCTTTCGCAGTTAAATGTGCAAAAGTTTCATTATTTAATAACATTCGGCGCAAATCTCCATCTGTTATCACACCAACAATTTTATCATTATCAATCACAACTGTAATTCCATGACGACCTGATGTTAATGAATTAATGACTTCTGTAATCGAAGAATCTGGATGCACAGAAGGTTTTCTTTCTGGATCAACAATATTTTCTACTGTCCACAATAATCGTTTTCCTAAAGCTCCACCTGGATGATATTTTGCAAAATCGTTTTGTGTAAACGCTCTCAATTTCATCAAAGCTACCGCCAATGCATCACCCATTACCAATTGAGCCGTTGTAGAAGTTGTTGGTGCCAAATTTACGGGACAAGCTTCTTTATCAATATTAACATCCAAAACAATGTCTGAATTTTTTGCTAATTCTGATTTCAAATTTGATGTTAAACCAATCAAAACTGATGCATATTGTTTAAGAATCGGAGCCAAATATGTAATCTCTGGCGTATTTCCACTTTTCGAAATACAAATCACCACATCTTCTGGTCGTACAAGACCCAAATCGCCATGAATAGCTTCCGTCGCATGTAAAAATTGACTTGGAGTTCCGGTAGAATTTAAGGTTGCTACAATTTTATTTGCAATGTGTGCACTCTTTCCTACTCCAACAACTACCAACTTTCCTTTCGTGTTATATATCGCATTTACCGCATCAACAAAAGACTCGCTAATACGAGAAGCTATTGCTTCCAGCGCTTGAATTTCTTCTCGAAATACCCCTTGCGCTATTTGTATTAATTCTGAATTTTCCACAATAAAATTTCTATTGTCTATTTTTAAAATTTTTCGTACTTTTACTCTCCTTTTTTATTTACACTCAATTATATATAAATCATATAAAATTTATGTGTATATTTAAGAGTTATCAAATATAGGAACTATTTAATTTATAATATTAATTTTAGTCTTTTGTGTAGATGGAAGCCACTTCGAAAAACTTAACATCTTACCTAAAAAAATATTTTGGTTTCGACCAATTTAAAGGACAGCAGCACGAAATCATTACAAGCTTACTAAATAAAGAAGATGTATTTGTTTTGATGCCAACTGGAGGAGGTAAGTCTTTATGTTATCAATTACCGGCATTAATGTCAGATGGAGTCGCGATTATTGTGTCCCCTTTAATCGCGCTGATGAAGAATCAAGTAGACGCTATACGTGGAATTTCTGAAAATGATGGAATTGCCCACGTATTAAACTCATCTTTAAACAAGTCAGAAACGAAAACAGTTATGACAGATATTAAAGATGGAGTAACTAAAATGTTGTACGTTGCACCCGAATCTTTGACAAAAGAAGAATACATCGATTTCTTTAAATCGGTAAAAATTTCTTTTTTTGCTATTGATGAAGCGCACTGTATTTCTGAATGGGGACACGATTTTCGACCAGAATATCGTAATCTAAAAGCGATTATCAACAAAATTGGTGATGCGCCAATTATT
Source organism: Empedobacter sp. UBA6305 (assembly GCF_002440405.1). Lineage (NCBI taxonomy): Bacteria > Pseudomonadati > Bacteroidota > Flavobacteriia > Flavobacteriales > Weeksellaceae > Empedobacter > Empedobacter sp. UBA6305. The sequence goes on from NZ_DJTP01000030.1 coordinate 14,058, forward strand.
GCTTTAACTGCAACAGCAACACCAAAAGTACAAGAAGATATTCAGAAAACTTTGGGAATGCAAAGCGCTAAAGTTTTTAAAGATTCTTTTAATCGTACGAATTTATTTTACGAAATCCGCCCAAAGGTTGATCAAGACAAACAAATCATCAAATTTATCAAACAAAACGATGGTAAATCTGGTGTCATTTATTGCTTGAGTCGTAAAAAAGTTGAAGAAATTACGCAACTTTTACAAGTAAACGGAATCAATGCCATTCCTTACCATGCAGGTTTAGACGCCAAAACACGTAGCAAACATCAAGATATGTTTTTGATGGAAGATGCAAGTGTCGTTGTCGCTACAATTGCTTTCGGAATGGGAATTGACAAGCCAGATGTACGTTTTGTGATGCATTACGATATGCCAAAATCGTTAGAAAGTTATTACCAAGAAACTGGTCGTGCAGGTCGCGATGGTGGTGAAGGTGTTTGTATTGCTTTCTATGATTATAAAGATATCGAAAAGTTAGAAAAATTCTTAGCAAGTAAACCTGTTGCAGAACGCGAAGTTGGAATGCAATTACTTTCTGAGGTTGTAGCATATGCCGAAACTTCGATGTCGCGTCGTAAATTTTTGTTACATTATTTTGGAGAAGAATTCGACGACAAAAACGGCGAAGGGGCAAATATGGACGACAATATGCGCAATCCTAAAAAAATGATTGAAGCAAAAGATGATGCAGTAATTGCATTAGATGTTGTTCAGAAAACAAATCAAAAATTAAAATTAAATGATGTTGTAAATGTTATAGTTGGTAAAGAAACTTCTATTACAAAATCATATAATTTGAGCTCTGAAGATTTCTTCGGAATTGGAAAAGCAAAAGAAGATTATTATTGGAAATCTATTTTACGCCAATTAATTGTACGTAATTTATTAGAGAAAGAAATCGAATCATATGGTATTTTAAAAATTACCAAATCTGGAAAAGATTTCATTAGTAAGCCAACTTCTTTTGAAATTGCCGAAGATATTGATTTCAAAAAATTATTATCAGAAGGTAGCTTTGAAAAAGAAGAAACATCTTCTGCACCTATTGCTTTTGATGATGTTTTATTGAAACAATTGAAAGATTTACGTAAAAAAATCTCTAAAAAACATCAAATTCCACCTTTTGCAGTTTTCCAAGATTCGAGTTTAGATGATATGACAATGCAATATCCAACAACAGTTAAGGAGTTAACAAATGTGTTTGGTGTTGGAGAAGGGAAAGCTCAGAAATTCGGAAAAGAATTTGTAGATTTTATTGCGCAATATGTTAAAGACAACGACGTTATTCGACCTGAAGATATGGTGATTAAACAAGTTGCTGACAAATCGAGTCACAAAGTTTATATCATTCAATCGACAGACAGAAAGTTAAATCTTGAAGATGTTGCGGAAGCAAAAAATATGACGATGAGCGATTTACTTTCAGAAATGGAAAGTATCGTTTATCAAGGAACAAAATTAAATATCAATTATTATATTGACGAAGTTTTGGACGAAGATCAACAAGAGGAAATTTATGAATTCTTGATGGACGCAGATTCTGACTCAATGTCATCATTATTAGATGAATTTGGTGACGATTATGATGAAGAAGAATTACGTTTAATGCGTATCAAATTCATCAGTGAAGTCGCAAATTAAACCATACAAAAAATAAACTTTCAGCCCAAGGAATGCTTATCTTTGGGCTTAATTATTACAAGAAAAATGAACAATAAAGCAATATTAATGATTTTGGACGGATGGGGAATTGGACCAAACCCTGCTGTTTCTGCAATCGCGCAAGCAAATACACCTTTTGTAGATAGCTGTTTCGAGAAATTTCCACATTCTACGTTGGATACGTTTGGTTTAGCCGTTGGTTTACCAGAAGGACAAATGGGGAATTCGGAAGTTGGACATATGAATTTGGGTGCTGGACGCGTAGTTTTCCAAAACTTAGTTCGAATCAATATGGCGGTTGAAAACGGAACGTTACAAAACGAACCTATCTTAAAAGATGCTTTTCAATATGCTTTAGAGTATAACAAAAAAGTACATTTCATTGGTTTAGTTTCTGATGGTGGTGTACACTCACATATCAATCATTTGAAAGGTTTGTTAGATGCAGCAAATCAATCAGGTTTACAACAAAATGTTTTTGTACATGCTTTCACAGATGGTCGTGACACCGATCCAAAATCTGGCGAAGGATTTATCACAGAATTGATGAACCACATGACAAAATCAACAGGAGAAATCGCTTCGATTACTGGTCGTTATTATGCAATGGATCGTGATAAACGTTGGGAACGCGTGAAATTAGCATACGATGCAATGGTAAATGCAGTTGGTGAAACAACAACAAATCCATTAGAAGCAATTCGTGCATCTTATAATGAAGGCGTGACAGATGAATTCATCAAACCGATTATTGTAACGGATGAAAATGATCAGCCAAAAGCTAAAATCGAGAATGATGATGTAGTGATTTGTTTCAATTTTAGAACTGATCGTGGACGTGAAATCACAGAAGTTTTAACGCAACATGATTTTCCAGAATTTGGAATGCATAAATTAAATCTAAAATATATCACTCTCACAGAATATGATGCTACATATACTGGAGTTGCGGTAATTTTTGACGAGAAAAATATTGTAAATACGTTAGGAGAAGTTATTGCGAATGTTGGTCGTAAGCAAATTCGTATTGCTGAAACTGAAAAATATCCACACGTAACTTTCTTTTTCAATGGTGGTCGCGAAGAACCTTTCGTTGGTGAATCTCGTATTTTATGTGCTTCGCCAAGAGATGTTGCGACTTACGATTTGAAACCAGAAATGGCAGCATATGATATTACAAATGCAATTGTACCAGAAATCGAAAAAGAATCAGCGGATTTCATTTGTCTTAACTTCGCTAATACAGATATGGTTGGACATACAGGTGTTATGTCTGCGGCAATAAAAGCTGCTGAAGTAGTAGATTCTTGTGCGGAAAAAATTATAAATGCAGCTTTAGAACATGGTTACAATGTGGTGATTTTGGCTGATCACGGAAATTCAGATTTTATGATGAACGAAGATGGATCACCGAATACGCAACATACAACGAATCCTGTTCCATTTATTTTGGCTCAGAAAAATATCGAATGGAATGTTGAACATGGTAAACTTGGAGATATTGCACCAACTATCTTAACTTTGATGGGAATTGAAATTCCAACTGAAATGACCGGAAACATTATTGTTCAAAAAAAATAACCTAAATAACTTTAAATACTTACAAACATGATTAATAAAATTATTGCTGTTGACTTTGATGGAACTGTGGTAGATGATAAATATCCAGAAATTGGAAAAGCTAAAATCTTCGCTTTCGAAACATTGAAACAATTACAAAACGACGGATATCGCCTTACTTTATGGACTTATCGTAGTGGTAAATACTTAGATGAGGCTGTAGAATTCTGTAAAAAAAATGGAATTGAGTTTTATGCCATCAACAATAGTTTTGACGGAGAGGATTTTGATAAAAATACGCAAAGTCGAAAAATAAATGCCGATATCTTTATCGACGATAGAAATTTAGGAGGTTTCCCAGGTTGGAGTGACGTTTATCAAATCATTACAAAAAAGATTGAATTAAGTGTTCACGCAAACGGACAAAAAGCTCCTGAGAAGAAAAAGAAAAGAGGATTTTTCGGATTATGATACATTTAAAAAGTAAAGAAGAATTAGAACTAATGTACCTAAGCGCTCAATTGGTTTCAAAAACCTTGGGTATGTTAGCCAAAGAAGTAATGCCTGGTGTTACAACCAATCATTTAGATAAATTAGGAGGCGAATTTATTCGCGACAATGGTGGGTATCCCGCATTTTTAGGAATGTACGATTTCCCTAAAAACCTTTGTATTTCTCCAAATCAACAAGTTGTTCATGGAATTCCAAACGATGAACCACTTAACGAAGGAGATATTGTTTCGGTAGATTGTGGTGTTTATATGAATGATTTTTACGGAGATCACGCTTATACATTTGCAGTTGGTGAAGTAGATGCTGAAACTGAAAAATTATTACGCATTACAAAAGAATCTATGTTCAAAGGAATAGAACAAATGAAAAAAGGTAATCGCGTAGGTGATATCGGTTTTGCAATTCAACAATATTGTGAAAAAGAAGGTTACGGAATCGTTCGTGAATTAGTTGGACACGGATTAGGTCGTAAAATGCACGAAGAACCGCAAGTTCCTAATTATGGACGTCGTGGATCTGGTAAAAAAATTGAAGAAGGAATGGTGTTAGCTATTGAACCAATGGTAAATATGGGAACTGAAAAAGTCTTCTTTCATCCAGATGGCTGGACGGTTACAACGCGCGATGATAAATATTCGGCTCACTTCGAACACGATGTTTGTGTGGTAGATGGCGAACCAAAATTATTGTCAACTTATCAGTTTATTTACGATGCTTTAGGAATCGTATCTGACGAAGAAAAACCATTTTTATTCAAACCTTAAGAAAACTTTTGTGAAAAAGCTTTTAAAAAAAATTATGAATATTCTACCTCGTCCTTTATTAATACAAGGTAGTTATATTATTCGTCCTGTTTTAGTTTGGTTTATGAAAGGAAATCGCTTCGTAGACCCAATTGATGGACAAGGTTATTATAGTTTGTTGCCTTATGGTTACGAAAAACAGCGTGATAATGTACTTTCACCCGGAACTTTTTCATTAGAAAGACATCGCTTGATGTGGTTGTACCTAAAAAATGAAACGTCTTTCTTTACTGAAAAAGCAAAAGTTTTGCACATTGCTCCAGAGCAATCTTTTATCAAACGTTTTCGTGCGATGAAGAATTTAGAATACATCACAAGTGATATAGAATCGCCTTTGGCAGATGTAAAAGCAGATATCTGCGATTTACCTTTTGGTGATGATACATTTGATATCATTTTTTGTAATCACGTTTTGGAACATATTCCTGACGATCACAAAGCGATGAGCGAATTATTTCGTGTCATGAAACCAGGAGGTTGGGGAATTCTGCAAGTTCCGATTTCGTATCAACGTGATGTAACGTACGAAGATCCAACGGTTACAACAAAAGAAGAACGTAAAGAAAAATTTGGACAATACGATCACGTTCGTGTCTATGGTTTAGATTATTACAGACGTTTGGAAGATGTAGGTTTTATCGTCGAAAAAGTAGATTACACAAAACAAATTCCGTCGGAAGATGTTCAAAAATATTGCTTAGAAAAAGGTGAAATTTTACCTGTGGTTCGCAAACCAAAGACTGAATAAAATATAAAATCCAAGAAATAATTTTCTTGGATTTTTTTTATTTAAAGCTTCTACGAATATCCATTTTTTCGTTCACCGATTTGTTGAATTCAGGAAATGGTTGTATGCTAAAATCTTTGACTTCGAGCTTTATTTTCATGTCATTTGTATGTTGACTTTTATCTTTCTCCAAGAAAGTTGAATTCCAATTTCTAAAACTCTCCTTTAAAATCCATTTATTTTGATAGGGTCTGTATTTATACATCACCTCATTATTATGGATTGTATATCCAAATTTCTCAGAATGTTCATTTTCTCTTTTCGTAAAACTTTCTACAATTGCAAACGATTCTTTATCAATCAGAAAATTACAAACAAAATTAACTTTTGGATTTTTCAATTCTATCTCATACATGTACTTATCTGCATATTTAGAAATGATAACTTTTTCGTCATATTTATTTTCAGATGTTCTTTCTTGCATTTTCTTGACAAATTCCAACAAAGAAATATGGTTAAAATATTCATTCATATGATACAATGATGTTAATTGCCTTCCTTCTCCAACAATTCTTCTATTCACAACATTATTTGAATGTATTTTTAAATTATTTTTTTTGAAACGGAACTGTAAATCAACATCAATCATATCTCTATTAACAGAATCCATTATTGCATCAAGTACAAAGTTTACTTTATAAAAATGCTGTTCTGTATTAAAGTTTTTATCATAATTCTCAATTACTTTTTTCAAAATATCCTCAGATTTTAAATTCGTTACAAAAGCTTCTTTTAATTCAACTTCGGATACTTTTTCAAGTTTAATTGTTAATTCAGATTTCAAATCAGAAACGTTGATGATCGCATCTTGGTAATCTTTTTTCGACACGATTAATTCATCTGTTTGCGAAACATTACTCAAATCAACAATAGCTTTTCCTTCCATATCCGAAATAAAATTCTTTGTTGAATTTTTGAAATATACATCGGCATCATCAAGTGGTAAATTATCAGAAAGGTCTAATATTTTTAGATTTACAATTTGCGCATTTAAACAAATCGTAAACAATGTAAATAAGTAAAATATCTTCTTCATAAATCGATTATTTAAAACTTCTACGAATGTCCATTTTCTCATTCACCGATTTGTTGAATTCAGGAAAAGGTTTTAAACTATAATCATTCACAATTATACTAAAATTCATGTCTAAATCGGTTTTTTCATTTTCTTTTTCATAAGTCACATTCCAAATTGCAGAAGTTTCCTTCAAAACCCAATTCCCTTTATGAGGACGATATTTATAAAAAACTTTTCCTTCACGCAAAAAATTATTGGGAGAAACTTCTTTATCACGATTATAAGATATTAAAGAAAATTCTATCACTGCAAATGTTTTCTTATCAATAATTAAATAATAATCAGTTGAACTCGTTTTCAAGTGAATTTCATAAACAAAAGAATCAGCATATTTTGTTATAGTTAAATTATTTTCTAATAAAGACTTATCATTTAGTTTATTCACAAATAACTGAATATAAACATCTTTCAAATAATAGCTCTTCAAATATTCTGATAATTTTATATTTGCATTTGGTTGCCAACCACTTTTTATTTCATTATTCACAATTCCGTTCGACTTGATTTTCAAATCACCACGTTTGAATTTGAATTGTAAATTTGTATCAATAAAATCTTGATAGATATTGTTAAATAATAAATTTTGTTGAAAATTGACTAAGAAATAATATTCATCAACCTTAAAATTTTTGTCATAATTATCGTAAACTTTTTTCAAAATATCTTCAGTTTTCAGGTTCGTTACAAAAGCTTCTTTTAACTCAACTTCGGATACTTTCTCAAGTTTAACGACCATATCTGATTTCAAATCTGAAACTTTGATTACTGCATCTTGGTAATCTTTTTTCGACACGATTAATTCATCTGTTTGCGAAACATTACTCAAATCAACAATAGCTTTTCCTTCCATATCCGAAATAAAATTCTTTGTTGAATTTTTGAAATATACATCGGCATCGTCCAATGGAAAATTATCAGAAAGATCTAATATTTTTAAATTTACAATTTGCGCATTTAAGCAAATCGTAAACAATGTAAATAAGTAAAATATTTTATTCATATAATTTAAAATCAATAATGAATTAAAGATATATTTTAATCTCGTTAAGAATTTGTTAATCAGAATATTTTATAGATATTTTAACAAAAAAAAACGCTACTAAAAAGTAACGCTTTATAATTATTGTAAATAATATTTTTCTAATGAGCTTCTAACCAATTCGCTCCTACTCCGACTTCTGCAATCAACGGAACATCCATTTGCATTGCAGCTTCCATAGTCGATTTGATTAATTCAGAAACTTTTTCAACCTCATCTTTTGGTGCATCAAAAATTAACTCATCATGCACTTGTAAAATCATTTTGGTTTTATAATTTTTCTTCAATTCTTTCTGAATTTGAATCATTGCCATTTTCACGATATCAGCCGCAGTTCCTTGTATTGGTGCATTTACAGCATTTCGCTCAGCATGCGAACGCACTACTGCATTTCTCGAATTGATATCTTTCAAATAACGGCGACGTCCCATTAACGTTTCTACAAAACCTTGGTCACGAGCCACCTCAACTTGTTTTTCGATATACGCTTTCAACGTTGGGTAAGTTTCATAATACGCATCAATCAATGCTTTGGCTTCTTTACGAGAAATATTCGCTTGATCTGCCAAACCGAAAGCCGAAACACCATAAATAATTCCGAAATTCACCGTTTTTGCCTGACTACGTTGTTCACGCGTCACCTCATCTAAAGCTACATTGAAAACTTTTGCGGCAGTAGAAGCGTGAATATCTTCTCCATGTTTGAAAGCTTCTACCATTGCAGGATCTTGTGACATTTGTGCAATCAAACGCAATTCAATTTGCGAATAATCGGCAGAAATAATCACATGATTTTCATCTCGCGCAACAAAGGCTTTACGAATTTGCTGACCTTCTTCTGAACGAATCGGAATGTTTTGTAAATTCGGATTTACAGAAGACAAACGTCCCGTTGCAGCAACCGTTTGCGCGTATGTTGTATGCACGCGACCAGTTTTTGGATTCACCAATTCTGGCAACGCATCAATATAAGTCGATTTTAATTTTTGTAATTGACGGTACTCTAAAATATCATTGATAATTGGATGCTTATCTTTCAGTTTTGATAAAATTTCTTCTCCTGTTGCATACTGACCAGTTTTAGTTTTCTTCGCTTTTGGATCTAATTGTAATTTATCAAACAAGATTTCTCCCAATTGTTTTGGCGAATTAAGATTGAATTCTTCTCCAGCATCTTCCTGAATTTTTGCTTCTAATTCTCTTAATTTCGCTTCGTGTTTTACCGAAAGTTCTTTCAAGAACGGAACATCCAAATTAACACCTTCCAATTCCATATCAGCCAAAACTTGCATCAATGGCATTTCAAGATCAGTGAATAATTTGTGTGTATTTGATTTGATTAATTCTGGTTCGAAAAGATTTTTCAACTGATTTGTAATATCAGAATCTTCTACTCCATATTCGGTTTGCTCCATCAACGGAACATCACGGAAATTCTTTTGATTCTTTCCTTTTTTTCCAATCAAACTTTCGAGTGAAACTGGTTGATAACTCAAATATGTTTCTGACAACACTTCCATATTGTGATGCATATCTGGATTAATCAAATAATGCGCAATCATCGTATCAAAATTTTGACCTAAAACAACAATGTCATATTTGTTTAAAACTTTAATATCATATTTTAGATTTTGACCAATTTTCGAAATTGATTCATCTTCAAAAAATGGTTTAAATTCGTTGATAATTGCTTTTGTTTCTTCAAAATCTGTTGAAAAAGGCACATAATAACCTTTTCCTTTTTCCCAAGAAAACGAAATCCCGACCAATTCTGCTTCTAACGCATCCAAAGAAGTTGTTTCTGTATCGAAAGTCACTTCTTTTTGTTTCAGAATATTTCTCAACAATAATTCTCTTCCTTTTTTCGTATCGATTAATTGATACAAATGATTGGTTGTTGAAATATCTGTAAAAGCTGAATTTTGTGGAACGATTTCTTCATCAGACGTAAAATCGAACAATGATTGTTGAGCCATTTGCACTTGATTCGAAGAAATCTGACTTGCCGCAGAAATTTCTTCTTGCGCTTCTTTGATAATTCCCGAAACATCCAAACCATAAATTCTGTAAACCGTTTCTAACATACGACGGAATTCTAACTCCGTGAAAAGTTCAGTAACTTTTTCTATATCTGGCGGGCAAACCGTTAAATCTTCTTCATCAAATTCTACAGGAACATCTGTAATAATCGTTGCTAATTTCTTCGAAAGAATTCCAAGCTCTTTATTCTCTTCAATCTTTTCTTTAGCTTTCCCTTTCAGCTTATCTGTATTCGCTAAAAGGTTTTCCAATGATCCAAATTCTTTCAAATATTTACTTGCCGTTTTTGCTCCAACACCTGGTAAACCTGGAATATTATCCACAGCATCACCCATCATTCCAAGGTAATCGATAACTTGAATTGGATCGTCGATTTCAAATTTTTCTTTTACTTCTTCAATTCCCCAAATCTCAACACCTTTTCCATTTGCAGCAGGACGATACATTTTAATTTTTTCCGTTACCAATTGCGCAAAATCCTTATCGGGTGTCACCATATAAGTTGTATAACCAGCTTTCTCTGCTTTCTGTGCTAATGTTCCGATCACATCATCTGCTTCGTAACCTTCGGCGAAAAGTACTGGAATTTTTAACGCTCGTAAAATATCTTGAATATACGGAACGCCTTGACGAATGGCTTCTGGCGTTTCATCACGATTTGCTTTATATTCAGGATAATCTACCGTACGAACTGTTGCTTGACCAACATCAAAAACAACCGCCAAATGCGTTGGTTGTTCACGTCGAATGACATCGAACAAGGAATTCGTAAATCCCATAATTGCCGATGTATTGAAACCTTTTGAGTTGATTCGTGGATTTTTGATAAATGCATAATATCCTCTAAAAATTAAGGCATAAGCATCTAACAAAAAAAGTCTTTTATCTAATTGATTCATTTAATAAGTTTTAAGTATTACGCTAAACGTTTTACGCTAAACGTTTTACGCTAAACGATAATAACAAAATTGTGACGTAGAACTTATAACGTACCACGTAAAACTAAAATTTAATATTCTGGTGCTAATTCAACAACCAATCCATCCATTTCATCCGAAAGATGTAACTGACAACCTAAACGTGAATTATCTTTCACATTAAATGCCTCTGCTAACATTGCATCTTCATCAGGCGTCATTTCTGGTAATTGAATTTCTGGAGTCAACACATAACATTGACAAGAGGCACACATCGCCATTCCACCACAAATACCAATGGTTCCTTCTGGTGCTAATTCGTAGGCGCGCACAAGCTCCATGATATTCATATTCATATCAGTAGGCGCGTCAACTTCATGCGAAACACCTTCTCTATCTATAATTGTAATTTTAATATCTGCCATAATACTTTTTCAAGTTAAACAAAAATACGGATTGTTTACTTTCAAAAAAAGAATATACCTCATTGGTTCATATTTAATACTAATTTTAAATAAGAACTGTTACGAATTACGAATTTTGTCGACTAATTAGTAAAATTAAAAAAATGAATTCACACGAAATAGATTATAAAATATATGGCTGTACGTTTTCAAAACAAATGAGACATTTCAGTTAAAAAATTAAGAGAGTGTTTTTTTTATAAATTTATAATTTTTTGTTGAAAATACAATTGCCTTCTTTTAGCGATTGTTTTTTGTTTAATAATTGCTCTTTTTTCCAATATTTTATCTGCTCTTCCGAAATACATATCGGCAGGAGTTAGATTATTCAAAGCCTCATGATATCTACGATTGTTGTAATTTTCGACAAAATGTTCGAGGGCAAAAATTAGTTCCTCAGGATGATAATAATGATCCAGTTTTACCACATTTTTCATTGTTCTATGATAACGTTCAATTTTTCCTTGCGTTTGAGGATGAAGCGGTTTTCCTCGTATATGTTTCATTTTTTGAGTATTTTTCAAATAATCTTTTAATTCATTTGAAACATAACAAGGTCCATTGTCTGACAATAATTTTGGTCTCTGTTTGGTTTTAATTTGAGCCTTTTCAATTGCCTTTTTTACGGTTCTTTTTACATCTTCAGCCTTCATCGAGCTGCACAACTCCCAATGAATAATATAGCGACTGTAATCGTCCAAAATAGTACTCAAATAATACCATCCCCAACCAATAATCTTGAAATATGTAAAATCTGTTTGCCACATTTCATGCACAAAATTGGTTTTGTCGTTGAATTCATTTGCTGCTGAAATTAAGATATGATTGGGTGCAGAAATCAAATCTCTTTGCTTTAATATCCGATAAACGCTCGATTCTGAAATAAAAATACCTAATTCGTCCGTCATTTTAAATGCTAATTCTCTAGCCGATAATTCTGGATAATCTAAGGCTAATTCTACAATCAAATCTTTCTGAGATTCGGGAATACTGTTCCATTTTCGATGAATAGATGGACGTTTTGATTCTAAACCTTCAAATCCATTTTCAAGATAATTAGAATACCATTTGTAAAATGTACTTCTGGAAATACCAAACTCATCCAAAGTCCGTTTAACACCGATTTCTGAACGTGTAACAACTTCAATAATCTCGTATTTTGGCTTGCTGACAATCGCATATATTTCTTAAATTTATCATTTAATCCAACGAATTCAAGGTTTTTTTTACGATATCATAGCGAACAACCAAATCAGCTACAATTTCTTTGAGACGCTGATTTTCTTTACGCAATTCGAGTACATCATCACTGGTTGCTTCTCTGGAAATGTCTCCTGAAAGACGTTTTTTACCAGCTTCTAAGAACTTTTTGTTCCATTTATAAAATTGTGATTGGGAAATCGAGTATTTTCGACACAATTCGGCAATAGAAGTCTCTACTCATAAAGCTTCCATAACGATTAATATCTTTTGCTAGGCTGTAAAAATCCGACGTGTATTATTACGGATATCTTTTACAAATTTCTCTGGGGTTTTCTTTTTTGAAATTGCCATAATTAAAGTTAACGTTTTTTATTAAAAACTATAACTTATTTTTTAGGTCTTAGATGTCCACTTTTTGCTGAAGATTTACAGGAACTATTTTTGTTTAATTTTCAGTAGTAAAGATTGATTTTGTCATATATTGTAAGGTGTAATTTATGCAAAAAGTTTATACCAACACTTTGATACACAAGGTTATCAGATGAATTGATTTTAGGTATTTTAAGGACATAAAAATACCCGATAATAGAATACTATCTATTATCGAGGTTGATTATTTTATTGTTAAATGACTGTAATAAGTGTTTTGTAGTATAACAACACTTCTGATATACTACCGAGGTGTTTTAATACATTTATATTTAGTGTTTTATGAAGTTTTTAATTTTCAAATGTATACAATACGTATACATTTGAAAATTAAAATAATATCTGTTCATTATTAATTACCCAATTCTAATTGATTTTTAACTAAATGGAAATAGTCAGCTTTATTATTTATCAATTCCTGATGATTACCTATTTCAACAATTTCTCCATTTTTGAGCACAATAATTTGGTCTGCATTTTTAACTGTAGATAAGCGATGAGCGATTATTACTACTGTCTTGCTTTTAAAAAAATCTTGTAAATTGTCATGAATTATTTTTTCATTATCTGCATCTAAGGCACTTGTAGCTTCATCAAAAAAAACATAATGAGGGTTTTTATAAACTGCCCTTGCAATTAATATTCTTTGTTTTTGACCTCCTGAAATACCATTACCTGATGCTCCTATTTTTGAATTATATTTTAAAGGTAAAGAGTTAATAAAATCTTTTATATTCGCAGTATGTAATGCTTTGTTGAGATTTTCTTTATTAATATTTTCATCTCTTGTAGCTATATTTCTTTCTATAGTATCTGAAAAAATAAATCCATCTTGCATAACAACACCACAGTTTTCTCTGATATTTTTTGCTGAAAGTTTATTAATATCAATGTCATTGTAAAATATATTTCCTTCTGTTGGTTTATAGAATTTTAATAATAATTTCATTAGAGTGGTTTTGCCACTTCCACTTGCTCCTACAATAGCTGTAACTTTCCCTTCAGGAATGAATAAATTAATTTTTTTTAAAACATAGGGTGATTTTGAACCTTCATATTGAAAACTTATATTATTTAATTTAATTCCATTGTTTTGATAAGAATTAAGATTTAATTGTACTTGCTCTGATTCTTCTTCTGTAGGATGGTTTTGAACTTCATTTAGTCTTTCTAAACTCAATTTAGCATCTTGAAGTGATCTAAAAAAACCAACTAACTGATTAACAGGAGAGTTCATTTGTCCTATTATATAGGAGACACTTAACAATTCTCCCAAAGTCATTTTTCCATGCACAACAAAAGTGGCTGCCAAAAATGTTACAATAATATTCTTTAATTGATTAACAAAATCAAATCCTAATATTTGTATTTGGTCAAGTTTCAAAATCTTTATATTTACATTAAAGAGATTATTTTGTATTTTTTTCCATTCTTTGAGCTTAAAGTCCTCAAATTGATTTAATTTTATCTCTGTGATTCCATTAATAATTTCATATATGGATCCTTGATTTTTGCTTTTTTCCTGAAATCTAAAATAATCCAATATTTTTCGTTTTCTTAGCCAATAAAAAGACCATAGAATAGAAATAATTGTCAAAGAGATATAAATTAATAAAATTTTAAAGTCATAATGCCATAATACTCCAAAGAAAACTGCAAAAGTTATTATTGAAAAAAAAGTTACTAAACTTTGAGATGTTAAAAATAGCTCAATTCTTTCATTATCCTGAATCCTTTGGTTAAAGTCTCCCATCAACTTAGTATCAAAAAAATTAATGGGCAGCTGTATCAATTTTTTAAGAAAATCTGAAATAATATTGATACTCAATTTTGTACCCATATATAACATGAGCCAATTTCTTATTACTTCAATAGTTGTAGAACCTAAAAATAAACTCAATTGTGCTAACAATATAACAATAATGAAGTTAATATTTTTCTCATTAACTCCTTTATCTATAAGATTTTGAGTTAGAAAAGGAAAAATTAGTGTAATACCACTTCCTAACATTAGCATGAAAAACATTAAAAATAACTGCTTTTTAAAATGTTTAAGGTACCTAAATAATAATTTAAAATTTACTTTATCTTCGATAGGAGGAACTGCTTTATAAAATTCTTTTGTGGGTTCTAAAAATAATGCTATCCCTTTGTTACTATCTGAAATCCAATACTTTTTGAATTTTATTTCATCAATTTTTATTAATCCATGGGCAGGGTCTGACAAATGATATATATATTTATCTGAAAAAAAACTTTTAGTAATTTTTCGTAATACCACAAAATGGTTTTGATTCCAATGAAGAATGCAAGGAAAAGATTCTTTTTTTTTCTTTAGAGCATCAATAGTTAGTTTTGCAGATAGATTATCAAAACCAATTTTTTGAGAAGCTTCTGTAATTCCTAATAATGAAACCCCTTCACGAGTTATAAAAGAATTTTCTCTTATATATTGAAGTGAATATTTTTTGCCATAGTAACTTGAAACCATGCATAAACAAGCTGGACCGCAATCCATTTCATCGTGTTGAGAAATAAAATACACTACGTAAATTTAATAAGTATAAAATTTAAAATTCTTTTCATCTTGTAGAAGTTTTTCAATAAAATATTTATATGAGTCAAAATTATTTTTTTTAGAAAAAAGTTCTATAGATTTATTATATAGTAATATATCAGTGTTATATAAATAGTTTAAAATAATTTTATAATATATATATATAAAACTAAAAGCTGTATTTCTATTTAAGACACTATTATTATTTTCAATAATAAAATTAAAAAAATCTTCTATATTATCATTGATAATTAACTTCATAGCTTCTAATGAAAATTTTATATTCTTAACATCATAACTAGAAAAAACATCATACAAGACTTCTATAAAGTTTAAGGTATTTTTATCATTTATTTTAATTACACCTTCATCAAGAATTAAATAATTACTACATATATCAATGATATAATTGATATAAGAAATTAGTTCATCATCATCTGAACAAGTTTTTTTAAAGATACAATCAAAATGATAGAAATGATTATCAGATATAATATTTTGGAATAACTTTTTAATAAATATTATGGATTCATCATAACGCTTTTGATAGATAAGAATTCTGAATTCATTTATTTTTTGCTCAACAAAATTAAAAATAATATTTTTATAACCTTTCTTATATAATATATCAAATTTAGCATATGATTTATCTAAATTTATTTTAGCATTTAAATAATCATTTTTTTTGTAGAAATAATAGGCTACAACTGGAAAATATAAACTATCAATGGATAATTTTGATAATTCATTAGAATAAGTAATGTTTTTATCAACAAGATATTTCAAATTATACTCTGCCAAAACATTATTTCCATTTCTTAGAAAATGAAGAATTTTATTATATTTATTAAAAACAAAATACATCTTAAAAATATCTTCTTGGCTTGAAACAGATTTTGAAAACTGTATTAATTCTGTAAATACATTCTCCCTATCAAAATTTTCTATTGTATCAAACGAATCTATTGTATTTTCTATTGTTCTATAAAGTTTATTTGAATAATTCATTTTATATAACTAAAGCATTATTTTTATTTAAGTAATCAATAAGTAATCTGTCACTAAAGTTAAATTTAAAACTAGGACATCCAGTTTCATCATTATACCAATTTTTAACACATCCTCCTCCACAAACAGGAAGTAATTCACATTTATTACAGGTAGAAAAACCCTCTTTTTTTATATCATTATACCAATTTCGAGTAGTTGCCAACTCATTAGGAACAAAACTTTCATTTAATAAATTTCCTATTTTATGTTTGTCATCATTATATGCAGGAGTGTAAGTGAATTCATAACAAGGATATACATTACCAAAAGCATCAAAGACTTCAGAATCCTTAGCTACAACCATACAAGGCATATATTCTCTTTTTGGAGTTAAAGAAGTATTGATTAAAAAACCTTTTTGATGGGC
Source organism: Empedobacter sp. UBA6305 (assembly GCF_002440405.1). Lineage (NCBI taxonomy): Bacteria > Pseudomonadati > Bacteroidota > Flavobacteriia > Flavobacteriales > Weeksellaceae > Empedobacter > Empedobacter sp. UBA6305. Next base: position 30,560 of record NZ_DJTP01000030.1, read on the forward strand.
ATATAACATTAAATCTATTTCTATATCTGCAAAGTCTCTTTTTGTAAATCCATCTATTGTACCATATTTTTTATCTCCCCAATCAACAATAGGAGCAAAACTAAATTGTATTTTTCCTTGTGCATTATTTTCTGCAAATAAGTCTATTAAAGGTTTTATACTATCCAAATTAGTTTTATCAATATTAATTCTTATTAGAATAGGGTCTTTTATTTCTTCTTGATAGTAATCTAAGTTAATAATATTAATAATATTATTAAAAATTATATCAAATGTATTTTCTCCTTTTTTTGTAATTCTTCGTGTATCATGATGTTTAGCAGTCCCATCTAAAGTTATTTGATAATTCCATATCTTATGATTAAGATAAAGTTCTTTAAAAATATTAGGCTTTAAACTTAATCCATTTGTGATGATAGAGCTATGATATTCAACATTGTTAATTTTACATAAATTAATGATTTCTGTACTCATTTTTTTTAACTGTGAAAGAGCGTTTAAAGGCTCTCCTCCATACCAATTAACAAATAAGTTTTTAAATTTAGAAGACTCAAGTTTTGATTTAATTCTTTCCAATGTTTTGTCATAAACATCACTTTCCATATTATTTTTAGAATGTTTTTGAGCACAATAATGACATCCTAACTGACAATTTGCTGTAGGTTGTATAGTAAGATCCAGATGATGAATATTATCAACCATAGAGCTGTTTTGAATCATAATTTCATTAAACTCGTTTTCATTTTCAGGAATAATAATTTCCATGGAAAATAGAGAATTTAATAATTTATCATCTATATTACTGAAATCATTTTTTAATATTTTTTGAAAAATATTTTCGTCAATGAGTGCAGTTAGAGAAGTTCTAGTAGAATAAATAATTCTTTTAAACTTATCCTTTTCCTCAAAAGATTCTGAGAATGCTAAATACCTAGATGTTACAAAATTCATGTTTTAATTTTTTAAAATTTAAAAGTAGAGTTATTAAAAAATAACCCTACTCATTTGTTGTTTAATTTTGTTTTTTCTTACATTGAGAACATCCAAGAACAATATCGTCTTCGTTTTTACCTCCTTTGATAGATTGTAAAGAAGTAATAACCTCAAAATCTTTAGAAGTCTCTTTTTTTTCATTAAAGGATTTTAACGCTCCTTTTAAAATTGAATTTTTCATTTTAAATAAAATTGTAATCTTCCCTAAAAACCGGAACGTTTAAAAATATAGT